>NZ_SRLV01000043.1:0-70700 GCF_006518205.1 Myxococcus sp. CA005
CCGCCGCCCGCCATCGCCGCGCCGCCTCCACCCGAGCCTGCACGCCCCTCGCGCGGCGCGCCCGTGCGCCGGGAGCCGGAACCGCAGGCCTTCATCCCGGAGCCAGAGCCCGAGCCGCGGCACGCCGAGTCCGAGCAGCCCTGGCCGGACGAGGAAGAGGAAGCGCCGGACAACACGTATTACGGCGACCCCGTGCAGCGCGCGCAGCCGCAGCCTCAGCAGCAGGCCCAGGTGACCCGCCGCGCGCAGCAGCCGCAGCCCCAGGCCGCCAACGCCGCGCCGCTGGACGACGCGCTGTTCTCCGACCTGGACCTGCCGGGCAACCGCAACGGCGGTGACGGCGAGGAGCCCCAGGACGACGGCGGCGTGCCGTACCCCGATGACCCGCGGGCCGCGCTGGGCGGCGGCGAGGATGACGACGAAGGCAAGGCCGTGGAGGACACGCGCCACTTCGCCAAGAAGTCGGGCGTCACGCGCCGCAACCCCGTTTGGAAGTACGCCCTCTTCGCGTTGCTGCTGCTCATCGTCCCGCTGGGTCTGGCGTATGTCCTGTCGGAGACGCTGGGCGTGGTGCCGCTGCGCGTGCAGACGGTGGACGCCAGCGGCAACGCGGTGGAGCAGCCCGTCTTCTCGTCGGAAGGTGTGGGCGCGCTGCGCGACAAGCTGATGGGCCGTGAGCCGCCGCCCGCGCCCCCCAAGGGCAAGCGCCCGGTGCCCCCCTCGGAGGGCAATCGCCCGGCCGCCGCGCCCGCTGACACCGGCGCGGTTGCGGACCCGGAGGCCGCCGCGGCGCCGTCCAAGGGGGCGCTGGAGGCCGTCTACGTGGACCCGGACAAGAAGGACGTGGACCCGACGGTGCGCAGCGGCGAGGAAGTGGCCGCCGCGGACACCGAGGAAGTCGGCGGCCCGTCCGACGAAGAGGTGGAGCGCGTGCTGGCGAAGACGCAGCCCGCCTTCCGTGACTGCGTGGAGGCCGAACTGCGGAAGAACCCGTCCTTCAAGGGCGGCAAGGTGACGCTGACGGCCACCGTGGGGAACTCGGGCACGGTGAAGGCGGCCACGTTCGACCGCAAGGACCTGAACCGCAACAGCCCCGTGGGCACCTGCATCCGTGACCGCGCGAAGGGGATGGTCTTCTCCGCCTTCGCTGGCGAGGACGTGGACCTGGAGATTCCGCTGGTCCTCTCCAAGTCGATGTAGCCGCCTAGAGGTCGAAGCTTCCGGCCGGCGGCGGCTTCTTGCCGCGTGTCGCCTTCTCGCGGGCCCTGCGCACTTCCTCGCGCAGGGCCTCGGTGGCCTCAGGGTCCACCTCCAGGGTGTCGAGGTCGAGCACGTCTCCCTCGCGGATGCCCGCGGGCAGGTCGCTCAGGGGGCGCGTCAGCTCGCGGCCCTCCACCACCAGCACGGCGATGTCGTCTTCGATTCGGTCCAGCGTGGCCCGGGTCGTCATGGGGCGTGGCTCCTCAGGGGTTGCAGTCCCGGGCAGGCCGCCGTCCACGCGAGGCCTCTTCCCGGCTGGAGAAGGTCACCAGGTTCGATGACTTGATCTTCACGACGTTGCGGCAGGTGGGCCTGTGGAACACGTCGCTGCGGACGCTGCCGACGTAGGCGCCCACCTTCACGGCGCCTGAGTCGGAGGCCTCGCTTCGCGAGCGCGAGCCCGCGCGAGAGGGGGGCGCCCCTTCGTCTGTCGGGTCGTCGAGGCTCAGGGTGTACATCTTCCCCGTGGGCTGCTTGCCCGAGCCGTCACGCGTGCCGGAGCGGCCCGTCGCGCGCTGGGAATCTCCCGCGAGCGCGGCGTCCCGGGGCATGGGCGTGCCCAGGCCCGGGTAGCTGTAGCGCGTGTCCTCCGGGACGCCCGCCGACAGGCGCTGCGGCGTGACGACGAGCGTCTTCCCGTCGCTCACCACCTGCACCTCGCCGTGAAGGTCGGTGCGGAACACCTGCGCGCCGGTGGCCTCCAACTGCTTGAGCATGGCCGGCGCGGGGGCGCCAATCAGGTTGCCTTCACCCGCGGAGATGACGGCGGCGCGAGGCCCCACGGCCGTCAGGAAGGCGGCGGTGGTGGGCCCTTCGGTGCCGTGCGCGGCCACCTTGAGCAGCGTGGCCTGCATGGGGGCGTTGCGCGCCAGCAGGTGGTCCACCGTCCGGGCATGCGCGTCCGCCATGAAGAGCACCGCGGTGTCCCCATAGGTGAGCCGAAGGATGACGGAGTTGGCCTCCAGCGCGGCCTCGGGCACGTCGAGCAGCGGCTCGGTGGGCGCGCGGGGCCACAGCACCGTGAGGGACACGCCCGCGCCCAGGGGCAGCCGCTGGAGCGCATTGGGCGTGGCGGGGGAGGGGGAGGGGGAGATGAACTCCACGCCCTGGCTGGCCACGGCGCCGAGCAGGGCGTCATAGGCCTTGGGCGTGGCGCCGAGCTGCGGCTCCAGCAGTTGCCTGGCGCCCACGCGCTTCAACACCGGCTCCAGCGCGCCATGGTGGTCCGAATGCGGGTGGGTGAGCACCACCAGGTCCAGCCGCTGCGTGAGCAGCTCGGGCAGCCGGTTGACCAGGTGCTCCGCCGCGGAAGCGGGGCCCGTGTCCACCAGCGCGGTGTACCCGTCCGGCGACACGATGAGCGCGGCGTCGCCCTGGCCGACGTCGAAGAAGTAGACGTGGAGCTTCCCGTCCGGGGTGCCACCGAAGTAGCGCCGAGGGGGCTCCGCCGGTCGCGTGGCTACCGGCTGCGGGGGAGGTGGCGGTGATTCCTTGCAGGCGGCCAGTGCCAGCAGGACAGGGAGGAGGACGCGCGGGCGGAAGCTCATGGGTGGCAGTCCTCGGCGGGGCGGCGCTCGCGCATGGCTTCGGCGCGGCTCGAATAGGCGGTGCGGTCCGACTTGGAGCGCTTCAGGGTCCGGCAGCTCTCTTTGTGAAACACCTTGCTGCCCTTGAGGCTGAAGTATCGGGGCGCGTCCGTGTCGCGTTGCGTGGAGTCGGTGCCGGGGGCCTCCGCCGGGGCGGACGCGGCGCCGCGCCCACGGGGCGTGCTGGTCCGGCGCGTTCCCCGGGTGATGGGCCCGAGCGCGACCGAGCCGGGCTTCACGCCTCCGGGAACCAGCTCCGACGCCCCTCCGCGCTTCTCCGCGCGCAGGGAGACGACGTTGCCGTCGCTGGTCGCCACCACCTCGCCGTCCTGGTCGGTGCGGAACACGGTGGCCTTCACCGCGCGCAGCCGCTCCAGCACCGCGGAGGTGGGGTGGCCGTAGTCGTTCTTCGCGCCCACGGAGATGACGGCGGCTTGGGGCTTCACCGCGGCCAGGAAGTCCGCGGTGGACGAGTGCCGCCCGCCGTGGTGGGCCACCTTCAGCACGGTGGACGTGAGGTCGATGGGCTTGCGTAGCAGCGTGGCCTCGGTATCCGGCTCGGCGTCGCCGGTGAAGAGGAACGCCGTCTTGCCGTAGGTCAGCTTGGCGACGATGGAGTTGGAGTTCGGGTCCGAGCGGGTGCCCGTGAGGAAGGGATCTTCCGGCACGCGAGGCCACAGCACGGTGAGCGCCGCGCCATCCCCCAGGCCAATGGTGACCAGGGAGCGCGGGTCCTGGGGGTTGGGAACGGGCGTCATCACCTGGCCCACTTCGTCGCCCACGACGTTGAGCAGGTCGCGGTACGCCTCGCTCGGGTGGTCGAACCCCGGGTCCATGAAGCGCCGGGCCCCCACCGAGCGCAGCGCGGTGGACATGCCTCCCAGGTGGTCCAGGTGGGGGTGCGTGAGGATGGCGAGGTCCAGCGGCTCCTTCACCAACTCCCGCAGCCGCTGCTCCAGGCGGTGCCGCGCGTCGGGCGGGCCGCTGTCGATGAGCACCGTCTTGCCGGTGGGGGAGATGATGAGCGCGGCGTCCCCCTGTCCCACGTCGAAGAAATGCACCGTGAGCGGCTGGCCGGCGGATTGGGCCAGGGCCTGGCCCGGAACCGAGGCGAGGAGAAGGACGAGGAGTGCGAGCCACCGGGCAAAGGACATCACGAGGCGGACTCTACCGCTCCGTCCCCCCCCTGGCACCCAGGGGCACCGATGATGCGCGCTTCTCCCGCGAGCGCTTCCCGAGGGCCTGGAAGTGGGCTAAGGGGCCGGGCATGTCCGACTCCGAAGACCTCTTCCATTTCGTCGAGGACATTGCCAACCAGGCGCGCCGCCGGCTCGAGGCGTGGAAGGAGGGGCAGACGCCCGGGGCCCGTGCTCCCGCGTCGGGCCCGTCCACCGCCCGGGTGGCCATGGACACGGTGCGCTCCCACGCGGACCTGGCGCCGTACATCGACCACACGCTGCTCAAGCCCGAGGCTCGCGCCGAGGACGTGGTGAAGTTGGCCGAGGAGGCCCGCCAGTACGGCTTCGCCACCGTCTGCGTGAACAGCACGCACGTGGCCACCGCGGCGCGGGTGCTGGCCGGCTCGTCCACGGTGCCCATCGCCGTGGTGGGTTTCCCGCTGGGCGCCTCGCTGCCGTCCGCCAAGGCCTTCGAGGCCCGGGAGTCCATCCGCGCCGGGGCGCGGGAAATCGACATGGTGCTGAACGTCGGCGCGCTCAAGGCGCACGACTACGCGCTGGTGCACCAGGACATCGCCGCCGTCGTGGAGGCCAGCCGGCCCGTGCCGGTGAAGGTCATCCTGGAGACGGCCCTGCTGACGGACGAGGAGAAGGTCATCGCCTGCTCGCTCTCCAAGGCCGCGGGCGCCGCCTTCGTGAAGACGTCCACGGGCTTCGGTCCGGGCGGGGCCACCGAGGCGGACGTGGCGCTGATGCGCCGGGTGGTGGGCGACACGGTGGGCGTGAAGGCGTCGGGCGGCATCCGCTCCGCCGAGGACGCGATGAAGATGCTGCGCGCGGGGGCCAACCGTGTGGGTGCGTCCGCGTCGGTGGCCATCGTCTCCGGGCAGACCTCCTCCGCGAAGTACTGACCCGGGGCGGACACCGTGAACGCGAAACAGCGAGACGAGCTCAAGGCGCTGCTGCTCGCGCTCCACTCGGAGCTGACGGACAAGACGCCGTCGAGAATCGAGCCCAACCGCACCGATGACGCGCGCATCGGCGGCGACGAGGATGAGCAGCCGCTCAATGAGATGATGCAGGCCATCGCCTCCAACCGGAACCGGAACATGGATGGCGTGCTGGCCCGCGTGCTCAAGGCGCTGGGCAAGCTGCGCGACGACCCGGACGCGTTCGGTGAGTGCGAGGAGTGCGGCGACGAGATTCCGCTCGGGCGGCTGCGCGCCATGCCCTACGCGGAGTTCTGCGTGACGTGCCAGGGCAACAAGGACGGCCCCAAGGGTCGCGCCACCCGCAGCAAGCTGACCGACTACACCTGAACAACCGGCGTGCGAGCCCCGTGCCTCGCGCGCCCTCAACGGCTACACGAGGCTTCGAGGGCTCATGGACACCACCGGACTGAAGGAGCGGGCGGAGGCGTGGCGTCAGGCGGACCCGGATCCGTCCACCGCGGCGGAGCTGGCGGCGTTGCTGGCGAAGGCGGACTGGGCCGAGCTGGAGGACCGCTTCTCGCAGGACCTGGAGTTCGGCACCGCGGGCCTGCGCGGCGTGCTGGGCGCCGGTCCCAACCGGATGAACCGCGCCGTCATCCGCCGCACCACCGCGGGCCTTGCGCGCTACCTCAAGGAGCAGGTGCCGGACGTCGCCACCCGGGGCGTGGTGGTGGGCCGTGACGCGCGCAACCTGAGCGCGGAGCTGGCCGAGGACACCGCCGCGGTGCTCGCCGCCGAGGGCATCCCCGCCCATGTCTTCCCGGAGCCGGTGCCCACGCCGCTGGTGGCCTTTGCCGCGCTGCACCTCAACGCCGCCGCGGCCGTCATGGTGACGGCCAGCCACAACCCGCCCGAGTACAACGGCTACAAGGTCTATTGGGGCAACGGCGCGCAAATCATCCCGCCGCATGACACGGGCATCGCCTCCGCCATCGCCCGGGTGGAGCCCGCCAACCGCGTGCCGCTGCTGACGCCGGCCGATGCGCGCGCCAAGGGCCTGTGGCGGGATTTGCCTGCGGCCATCGGCGATGCCTACGTGCGCGCCATCCTGGGGCTGCGCGTGGTGGGCAAGGGCTCCGAGTCGCTGTCCATCGTCTACACCGCCATGCACGGCGTGGGCGGCGACTGGGCCGTGCGCGCCCTGCGCGAGGCGGGCTTCCCGCGCGTCACCCCCGTGGCCGAGCAGCAGCAGCCGGATGGCCGCTTCCCCACCGTGCGCTTCCCCAACCCGGAGGAGCCGGGCGCCATGGACCTGGCCACCGCCACCGCCGAGCGCGTGAAGGCGGACGTGGTGCTGGCCAATGACCCGGACGCGGACCGGCTGGCCGTCATGGCGCGCGACGCGGACGGGTCGCTGCGGCTGCTGACGGGCAACGAGGTGGGCGTGCTGCTGGGCCACTACGTCCTCACCCAGGGGGCGAAGCAGGGCAAGCCCCACGTCGTCACCACCATCGTCTCCTCGGCGCAGTTGGGAGACATCGCGCGCTCGCTGGGCGCCGCGTGTGACGAGGTGCTCACCGGCTTCAAGTGGATCGCCAACCGCGCGCTGGAGCGCGAGCAGGCCGAGGGCACCCGCTTCGTCTTCGGTTACGAGGAGGCGCTGGGCTACACCGTGGGCACGGTGACGCGCGACAAGGACGGCGTGGGCTCGGCGCTCGTCATGGCGGACCTGGCGGCGTGGTGTCAGGCGCGCGGCACCACGGTGCTGGGCTACCTGGAGGAGATTCAGCGCGCGCATGGCCTGTACGTGGGCGCGCAGCGCAACTTCACGTTCCCCGGTGCGGCGGGCGCGCAGGTCATCCGCGGCATCATGGACGCGTTCCGTGCCTCGCCTCCGAAGGACATTGGCGGCGACGCCGTCCGTGCCGTGAGCGACTACAAGAAGGGCGAGCGGGGCCTGCCTCCGTCCAACGTCGTCGCGCTCGAGTTGGAGAGCGGCGGCCGCGTCACGCTGCGCCCCTCCGGCACCGAGCCGAAAATCAAATACTACTTCGAGCTGAAGGAGACGCTCGCCGACGGTGAGCCCCTGGCTCAGGCCCGTGCGCGCGCCGAGTCCCGGCTGGCCCGCTTCATCGATGCTTTCCTCGGCCTCGCGCGTGAGCGCGGGCAGCCGGCATGAGTCTAGAGACGCAGCACCGCACCCACCGCCCGCCGTCCTCGGCGGCCCTCGCAGAAAGGTACCGTGTGAAGCGACTGCTCCCCGGAGTCCTCCTCGCTTGCTTCCTGGCCCTCCCGGCCACCGCGCTGGCGCAACGCGGTCAGGGTTGGTCTGTCCTCGCCGGTGACACGCTGGGACGGGGCAACACCGCCTTCCATGGCCAGATAGGCTGGCCCGGCATCTCCCTGGGCCTGCTGCACGGTGGCTCGGAGCGCTTCGACATCGGCGGCAAGTTCAGCTTCAACTGGGGCCGCGAGGGCTGGGTCCGCTACACGGACCCGGGCATCAAGCTCCAGGCGTGGATGCGGTTGCAGCTCGTCAAGGAGCGCAACTTCTCGCTGGCGCTCACCTTCCAGCCGGGCCCGTTCTTCTACTTCAACCGGCATGACACCGACGTGGGCCTGGCGCTGCCCGTGGGCGTGGTGGTGGGCATCCCCGCCGGCAGCGCCGTCATGGTGAACCTGGGCCTGGACATCCCCTTCCACGTCTACTTCGGCGAGGGAATCGGTCCGGTGTTCCCCGTCCTCGTGGGCGGCGGCCTGGAGTACTTCGTCAACCGCCAGCTGGGCGTCACCTTCAACGTCCGGCTGGGGCCCGCCGTCATCCCGGACATCGACGACACCGAGTTCACGCTGGAAGCGCTCTTCGGCGTCGCCTACCGCTTCTAGCTACCAGGACGACGTCTGCTCGGGCAGCTCCACCGTGAAGGTGCTGCCCAGGTTGACGCGGCTGTGCACCGTCACCGCGCCACCCATGGCTTCCACCAGGGTGCGCGCGACGGTGAGGCCCAGCCCGGCGCCCTTCTCGGGCGCCTTCGTCGTGTAGTAGGGCTCGAAGACGGCCTGCAGCTCGTCCTCGAAGATGCCGATGCCCGTGTCCTTCACGTACAGGCGCGGGCCGAAGTCCCCGAAGATGTCCGGAAGCTCCACGCCCACATGGATGCGACGCGGGCGGTCCGTCACGTCCTCCACCGCATCCACCGCGTTGGCCAGCAGCTCCACCAGCACCTGCTCCAACTGACGGCGGTTGAAGACAACGGCGATGGCCTCGTCCGGCAGCTGCACCTTCACCTCGGCGGTGCCGAGGCGGCCGGCGTCACGCATCCGCTCCACCACCGCGGGGACCAGGTCGCGCAGGTCGAAGCGCTGGATGTCCTTCGGATTGGTGGTGCCCAGCGACAGCAGGTGCTGGCCGTGCAGGCGCATCTGCTCGCCGGCCACGCCCAGCTTCTTGAGCTCGTCTGCGTCCGGCGGCAGGCCTTGCAGCGCGCGAGTGCGAACGTGCTCCAGCGCCCGCTGGAGGCCTTCGCCCACGCGGCCCAGGTTCTGCGCCACGTCCGCGGCCAGCGTGCCCACGCGGGCCAGCCGCTCCATCTCCACCCAGCGGACGCGCGGGTCCTGCAGCGCTTCGGCGCGCTGGCCACCGCGCTCGCGGTGCGCCTTGAGCTCCAGCAGCGTGTGGATGCGGACCTTCAGCTCCAGCGGGTCCAGGGGCTCGGTGATGAGCAGGTCATCCACGCCCGCCTCGAGCACCTCGCGGCGCGTCTCCCGGTCCGCGCTGGGCGTCAGCATGAGCACGGGGAGGGCCGGGCTTCCCAGCGCGTCCTGAAGGCGCCGGTACGTCGCGAGGCCATCCGTGCCAGGACGCTCCACGTCGAGCAGCACCAGGTCCGCGGACTGATGGGCCGCCGCGGCCGCCGCCAGTCCGCTCGCGGTCAGCACGTCATAACCCGCCGGCGCGAGGATGGAGCACAGCCGCTCCATGCCGCCCGATTCCACGTCCACGGCCAGAACTCGGGGCCGATACGTCGCGGTCTCCGTCGTCTCCAGCATCACGCCACCCCTACATGGTGACCAGGTGAGCCTCACCCGGGTGTTCCAGGCCGTCCTACGGACCCCTCTCGCCCTGGATGGAGCTCCCCCCCGGGCGCTTGCGTCCAGTCCGGTACGTGATCCGATACCGCGCTGTGTCTATGCGAGGCTCATGCCGCGCTTCGTCCTGGCGCGTCGGAGCCGCCCATTGCACCACCAACGGTGGAAGCCCTGTAACGTCAGGGGGTTGAATCGTTGCGACACTGGAGAAAGTTATCTCAACTGGAATCCGGCCAACGAAAGACGAGGTCGCTCCTGACCCGAAATCGATTTTCACCCGGGTATGGAATGACCTCGTTGCGCGCAAAGTGTCAGCGCGACTCTTGTTCGTAGGGCGTTCCGAGCGCGGCGGGGGCGCTGCTGCGTTGGCCCTGGAGGGTCAGCACCACCAAGGTGAGCAGATAGGGGAGGGCCAGGAGGACGCCCTGGGGGATCAGCTCGACCAGTCCGGGGGCGCTCGACACCAGGCCGATGCGCAGCGCGTTACCGAAGGCGAAGAAGGTGGCGGCGAGGAAGGCGCCCACGGGCGTCCACCGGCCGAACACCATGGCGGCCAGGGCCATGAAGCCCAGGCCCGCGGGGGTGTGCTGCTCGAAACGGTCCAGTACGGCGGTGGACAGCACCGCGCCGCCCAGGCCCGCCAGCAGTCCGCTGCCCAGCACCGCGCCCCAGCGCAGCCCCGGTACCGACAGGCCCAGCGTCGCCACGGCCTGGGGCTTGTCGCCCACCGCGCGCAGCCGCAGGCCCAGGGGCGTGCGGGTCAGCAGGCCCTGGAATGCGAAGGGCAGCAGCAGCGCCAGGTACGTGGGCGCCGAGTGCCCGGACAGCGCGCCCAGCACCGGCACGGCGCCGAGCCCGGGGATGTTCCAGCGGGTGAGCTGCTGGATGGGCGGGGTGCCATTGGGGCCGTAGAGCGACTCCAGCAGGAAGGTGCCGCCGGCCAGGGCCACCAGGTTGAGGGCGATGCCGGACACCACCTGGTCCGAGCGCCAGCGGATGCTCAGGAAGCCATGCACGCCGGCCAGGGCCGCGCCCGCGAGCATGCCCATGACGACGGCCAGGGGCGTGGGCATCGTCAGCGCCGCCACCGCCGCGCAGAAGGCGCCCACGCGCATCATCCCCTCCATGCCCACGGCAATCACGCCCGCGCGCTCGGAGAGCACCGCGCCCAGGGCGGCGAAGACGAGCGCCGGTGCCGCGTCCAGGGTGGAGAACAGCAGTGAGTGGAGGACATCAAGCACGGGGCACCTCCGCCGACGCCGCGGGCGCCACGTTCCGCCGGCGCAGCAGCGCCAGCCAGACCATGCGCCCGGCGACGAAGAGCAGCGCGAGGCCCTGGATGAGCTCGGGGAAGCTCTTGTGCACGCCGAGCAGTTGCATGCGCGTTCCGCCCGCGCGCAGCACGCCGAAGAAGAGCGCGGACACGGTGGCGCCCAGCGGGTGGTTGTTGCCGATGAGCGCGATGGCGATGCCGTCGAACCCGTAGGGCGCGCCCAGTGTGCCGGGGTAGCGCCCCTCCGTCCCCAGCACCAGCACCGCGCCCGCCAGCCCCGCCATGGCCCCCGCGAGCGCCATGGCCAGGCCCATGCGCCGGGCCACGGGGATGCCCGCGGCGCGCGCGGCCTCGGCGCCCAGGCCCACCGCGCGCGTCTCGAAGCCGGAGCGCGTGCGTGTCAGCCACACCCACACCGCCAGCGCCGCGGCGAGCGCCAGCGGGAAGCCCAGGTTGAGCCGCGAGCCTTCCCCCAGCAGCCGGGGCAGTACGGCGGTGGCCTGGATTTCGGCGGTGCCGGTGATGGACTGGCCGCCTTCGGCCGCGCCGCGCAGCGGGCCCACCACCAGCCAGTTGTCCACCAGGCTCAGCGCCACCCAGTTGAGCATGATGGTGGAGATGACCTCGTGCACGCCCCGGTAGATGCGCAGCAGCCCGGCGATGCCCGCCCACGCCGCGCCCGCGAGCGCCGCGCCCAGCAGGGCCGCGGGCACGTGCAGCACGCCCGGCAGTGACACCTGGGCGCCCACCACCGCGGCGGCCACCGCGCCCAGCAGCATCTGTCCCTGCGCGCCGATGTTGAACAGGCCCACCTTGAACGCCACCGCCACGGACAGGCCGGTGAGGGTGAGAATCGCGGCCTTCATCGCGGACTCGCCCAGCGGGCGGGTGATGACGGTGGCCGCGGCGCCGTCCAGGCACGCGGGCCAGTTGCCGATGCCACCCCACAGCATCTGCAGATAGGCGTCCGTCGCGGTGCCCGGCTCCATGGTGAGCGCGATGAGCGCCCAGCACACGCCCAGCGCCAGCAGCACGGAGAGCACCGACGGAAGCATCTGTCTCACGCGCTCAGGCATGGCCCGGCTCCGTGGTCCCCAGCATGCGCCGTCCCAGCTCGCGTTCGTCGAACTCGTGACGGAGGAAGTGGCCCGTCACGCGGCCTTCGAAGAAGACATAGACGCGGTCTGACAGGGCCAGCACCTCTTCCAAATCGAGTGACACCAGCAGCACGCCCGTGCCCTGGTCGCGCGCCTCGCGCAGCTTCGCGTGGACCTGCGCCACCGCGCCCACGTCCAGCCCGCGCGTGGGCTGCACCACCACCAGCAACCGGGGCCGCGCATCCAGCTCGCGCGCCACCACCACCTTCTGCTGATTGCCCCCGGACAGGGCCCGCAGGGCGACTTCCGGGTCGGGAGGCCGCACGTCGTAGGCCACGGTCAGCTCGCGCGTGCGCTCGCGGCGGCCCTTGAAATCAATCCACGGGCCCTTCGCGAAGGGCGGCCGCGTGTGCCGGCCCAGGGCCACGTTCTCCTCCACGCTGAGCGCCTTCACCACCGCGCGGTGGAGCCGGTCCTCGGGGATGTGTCCCACGCCGCGCGTCCGCGCCTGGGCCGGCGTGAGGTCGCTCAAGGGGCCTCCCAGGAGCGCTCCGCTCCCAGACGTCAGCGGGCGCAGGCCGGTGAGGACCTCCGCCAGCTCGCGCTGTCCGTTGCCGTCCACGCCCGCGATGCCGACGATTTCACCCGCGCGCACCTCCAGGTCCACGCCGCGCAGGGCAGGGCGCCCGTTGTCGCCGGTGGCCTGGAGTCCGCGCACGTCCAGCAGCGGCTCGCCGGGAGCCTGCGACGCGGCCGTGGCGGGAGCAGCGGCGGCCGGCGCGCGCTGGCCGTCACCCACCATGAGCGCGGCGAGCTGTTCGGCCGTGGTGTCGGCGGCGCGGACCTCCGCCACGCAGCGGCCCCGGCGCATGACGGCGATGCGGTCCGCCACGCCGAGCACCTCTTTCAGCTTGTGGCTGATGAGCACCACGGTGTGGCCCTGCGCGACCAGTCCGCGCATGACCCGCGCCAACTCGTCGGATTCCTGCGGCGTGAGGACGGCGGTGGGCTCGTCGAGGATGAGCACCTGGGCGCCGCGGTGCAGCGCCTTGACGATCTCCACCTTCTGCTGCGAGCCCACGCTGAGCGTGTCCACTCGCGCCCGGGGCTCCAACTGGAAGCCGAAGCGGGCGCAGGTGGCGGACACGTCCTGCACCGCGCGCTCCAGGTCCAGCAGTCCGTTGCGGGTGGGCTCTCGGCCCAGCACCACGTTCTCCGCCACCGACAGCGTGGGCACGAGCATGAAGTGCTGGTGCACCATGCCAATGCCCCGCGCAATCGCGTCCCGGGGGCTCTTGAAGCGCACGGGCTGGCCGTCCAGCGACAGCACGCCCGCGTCCGGCTGGTAGAGCCCGTAGAGGACGTTCATCAGGCTGGACTTGCCCGCGCCATTCTCGCCCACCACAGCGAGCAGCTCGCCACGGCGCACGTCCAGCGACGCGTCCGCCAGCGAGACGCACGTGCCGAAGGCCTTGTGGATGTTCTGGAGGGAAATCAGGGGGCGGCAGCCTGGAAGGAGGCGAGGTCCGCCGGGACGGCGGGGACCTGGATCGTCCCGGAGATGATGCGCTGACGCAGGGCCTCCACCTTCTGGAGCGCCTCCGCCTTGCCGGGGAAGTCCACCCGCACCTCCGCCATGCCCACGCCGTTCTCCTTGAGGCCGAGCACCTGCTCACCCGCGGAGAACGTGCCGTCCACCAGGTCCTTCGCCGCCTGATACACGGCCAGGTCGGAGTACTTCATCATCGACGTGAGGATGGCGTCCGGCGCCACGTGCGACTGGTCGGAGTCCACGCCAATGGCGTACACGCTCTTGCCCGCGGCGCGCGCTTCCTTCACCGCCTGGATGACACCGATGCCGTCCGCGCCCGCGGCGTGGAAGAGGACGTCCGCGCCCTTGGAGATGAGGTCCTGCGCCACCTGCTTGCCGGCGGCCATGTTGTTGAAGCTGCCCGTGTAGACGGACATGAGCGCCTGGGACGCCTGGGCGTTGGTCGTCTTCACGCCCGCGCGGTAGCCCACCTCGAAGCGCTGGATGAGGGGGACCTCGATGCCGCCCACGAAGCCCACCTTGTTCGTCTTCGTCACCAGCCCGGCCAGCGCGCCCACGAGGAAGCTGCCCTCCTGCTCCTTGAAGAGGACGGTGCGCACGTTGGGCAGCTTCATGGCCTTGCCCTGCGCGTCCAGCACCTGACTGTCGATGAGCAGGAACTGGGCCTTTGGGTTTTCCTGGGCGGAGGTGCGCACCGCGTTGGCCAGCATGTAGCCATTGCCCACGGTGAGCCGGGCGCCCTGGTCCACCAGGAGCTGGAGATTGGGGACGTAGTCCTCCTGGGCCTTGCTCTGCAGGACGATGGGCTGGATGGCCAGCGCCTTGAAACTGGCGGCGTCCGAGCTCAGGTGGGGCGGCAGGGACTGGCGGACCTCATCGGGGGTGGCGTCCACGTACTTGCCGCCCTCGTAGCGCTTGCCCGCGGCCCACAGTTCCAGGCCACGGAGCGCCGCGTCATTGAAGGAGTGGTCTCCGCGCCCGCCCACGTCGATGACGAGCCCCACGGGGAGGGCCTTCTTTTCCGTCTTCCCAGCGGCGGGGGTCTGGGCGCCGGAGGGGGGCGCTTCTTCCTTCTGCTTGGAACACGCGCACAGGAGGGCGGTGAGGGCAAGGACGTGGAGGCGGAGCATCATGAGGCGCCTATCTACCAGATGCCCGCCCTTTCCCGGAGTGCATGAAGGGGGGGTTCCTGCTATGGGCTCGCCTCGTGCAACCCTACGAACTCATCAAGGCCAAGCGGGATGGCGGCCGGCTGGAACCGGCGGACATCCGTGCGTTCATCGAGGCGTATACGGCGGGGACGGTGGCGGACTACCAGATGGCGGCCATGTGCATGGCCATCTTCTTCCGGGGCATGGACTCCCGGGAGCTGGGCGCCTGGGCCCGCGCCATGCTGGAGTCCGGTGAGGTCCTGGACCTGTCCGACACGCCGGGTGTGAAGGTGGACAAGCATTCGACGGGCGGGGTGGGTGACAAGGTCTCCCTCAGCCTGGCGCCGCTGGCCGCCGCGTGCGGAGTTCCGGTGCCCATGATTTCGGGCCGGGGCCTGGGGCACACGGGTGGGACCCTGGACAAGCTGGAGTCCATCCCCGGCTTCAACGTCAACCTGCCGACGTCGGAGTACCGGCGGCTGGTGCGCGAGGTGAACTGCTGCCTGATTGGCCAGACGGCGCAGGTGGCCCCGGCGGACAAGAAGCTCTATGCCCTGCGGGACGTGACGGCGACGGTGGACTGCATCCCGCTGATTGCGTCCTCCATCATGAGCAAGAAGCTGGCGGAGGGCATCGACGCGCTGGTGCTGGACGTGAAGGTGGGCAGTGGCGCCTTCATGAAGCGCGACGAGGACGCGCGCACGCTGGCGAAGACGATGATTGGCCTGGGCGCGGAGATGGGGAAGAAGGTCGTGGCCCTGCTCACCGACATGGACCAGCCGCTGGGCCGCAAGGTGGGCAACGCGCTGGAGGTCATCGAGGCGGTGGACATGCTCCGCGGCAACGCGCCGGAGGACTACACCGAGGTGACGTATGCCCTCACGGCGGAGATGCTGGTGCTGGGCAAGAAGGCCGCCACGGTGGAGGAGGCGCGCGAGAAGCTGCGCAAGGTGGTGGAGGACGGCAGCGCGGTGCGCAAGCTGAAGGAGATCGTCCAGGTGCAGGGCGGAGACCCGCGCTCCATCGACGACTACTCCCTGTTGCCCCAGGCGAAGGCCACCGTGGACGTGGTGGCGCCCCGGGACGGCTTCGTCACCGGCATCGACACGGAGGGCGTGGGCATGGCGGCGGTGGCGCTGGGCGCGGGCCGGCAGCGGACGGATAGCAAGATCGACCCGGCCGTGGGCTTCACGCTGCTGAAGAAGTCGGGCGAGTCCGTGAAGCAGGGCGAGCCCGTGGTGCGCGTGCACTACAACGACGCGGCCCAGTTGGAGAACGTGAAGGCGCGCCTCTTGGCCGCGTACCGGTTCGGCGACGTGGCCCCCGTGGCCCGGCCGCTCATCCGCGAGCGGGTGGAGTAGGGCGCCGAGCCGTGTGGTGACCTGGGAGCCCCCCGTCGATGCCCTGCCAGGGCGCGGCGTGGGGCTCCTTTCACGTGGGGCATCAGAGGGTGGCGCCGGTCATGGTCGCCTCTGCCTCCGCCCTGCGGGCCACGAGCAGCGACTCGATGTCCCCGATGACGCGGATGCACAGCACCGCCGCCGCGATGGAGAGGCCCTCTGAAAGAATCCCGGCGAGGAGCGACACGGACAGCGAAGTGGGGTTCGCGGTATCCGCCCTGGCGAAGGCGTTGCCGACGTTGCTGATGATGTTGCTGAGGATCCACGTCGCCCACCAGGCCGTGAGCATGGACTGCCTCTCAGGGGGGCCGCCCAGGCCTTGCCAGAGGTCTCGCACCACCTCGAGCGGCTTGAAGAGGTTGGCGAACGGAATGAACCAGCAGAACGTGGCCCAGCCCGTCGATTCGTTGCTCAAGCCCAGGGCATTGGCGGTCTTCACACTCAGGCGCAGCCAGCGCAGGTAGAGGACCACGGTGGCGAGCATCGTCAGCAGGGAGGGGAGCGCGAGCAGCGCGTTCAGTTGGTCGAAGGACTCGGCGTCCTCGAGGCTGGGGCTCCCATTGTCGAAGCGCAGGTAGAGCCAGAGGTTGAGGATGGCGACAGGGATGGCGAGGACCGCGCTCGCAGCCAGGGCCACGCTCGCCCACCGCGTCCGGCCTCGGGTGTGGGGCAGTGCCTGGACCTGCCGGGCGGAGCAGGCGGCGCAGACACCCGCCTGGGCTGTTCGGCACTTCGCGCAGACGAAGCGCCCGCACCGCTCACACGTCCCTGTGGACGGTTCGCCGGCATGGTCAGGGCAGACGGGGGCTGTTTCGGGAACGGCGGATTCGGTCAGCATGGTGTTGTCAGGGCAAGGGCGGGCCGCCGCGCACGCATCGCGCGTTGGATGGGATGGGGGGCGGGCGGGGAGGAACTTCGGACGCGCACTCTAGCGGCCTGACGCACCGCCCGCACAGAGGCGGCTCGGACCCGCCCAGGCGCCGGGGCATGGCGGCATCTTGTGGCTTCACCCCGCACCGGGAAGGCGCCATCCTTCAGCCCTGAGCCATGCGGGGCAGGGGGCCATGAACCAGGGCGCGGCGCTGTACATCCATCCGGGCGTGAAGGTCCGTCCATGCGAGTGGGGCTACGGCGTCTTCACGGACGCCTTCATCAAGGCGGGCGACCTCATCGAGGAATGCCACTACCTCAAACTGCCCCGCGCCCTCTCGCAGAACCCCCAGCTCCAGGACTACGTCTTCCTGCTCCAATGGGCCAGGCACGAGGTGCCCCGAGAGGGGGAGTGGGTGGCGCTCGTGCTGGGGTATGGGATGATCTACAACCACGCCCGAGAGCCCAACACGTCCTATCACCGCGAGGCGACCCGGGACGTCTTCTGCTACCACGCGCTGCGGGACATCCACCCCGGCGAGCAGCTCTGCATCAGCTACGGCGAGGACTGGTGGGCGTCCCGGGATCAGGGCGTCCCAGCCTGAGCGCCACTCCCAGGTCTCACGGGGCCAGCACCGAGAGGGGGGCGCCGGCAATCGGCCAGGTGGCCCCGCCCGGAACGGTGGGGGCCCCAATTTTTCCCAGCCTCGCGGGCCGGTGTTCCCCCGTATGATGGCCGGGTGATGGGGCGTCGTGACAAGGCGGGGCGGGTTGTCGGAGGGGGGAACGTCGCCTCGGACGAGACGGCGGCACGCGTCTACGGTATGGGCTCGCGGGCCAGGACCCACGTGGGTTTCCAATGACTGGCGGTGGCGCGAGCATGAGCGGCAGGGAGGTAACGGCGATGGCCGAGAGGAACGACTCGATGAGCGACAAGGCCGAGGACCGACGGGATTCGCCCCGGGTCCCCATGCGCCTGAAGGTGCGCCGGGAAGGCAGCTCGGAGGACTTCGAGCAGCATGAGGGAGACCTGTCCCTGGGCGGTTGCGCCTGGCAGGGCTCCGGTTGGGCTCAGGGGACGCGCGTGGAAGTGCGCTTCCGGCTGCCCATCCTTCCCGATGAGGTGGAAGCGAAGGGCGAGGTGCTCCAGGCCGCGCCGGGCGCCAACGGTCCGGCGGCGCGGGTCCGCTTCGTGGACCTGCCGGTGGAGTCCGAGCTGGCCATCGCGCGCCACCTGGATGATGTGCAGAGCGGCACGGCCCGCTCGTAACGGACCTCAATCCGGCTTCGTGTAGGAGGGCGTCATGGCGGACGAGATTCCCTGGGAGCGCCTGTTTGAGGAAGCCGCGCGCGTGCGAGCGCGCGCCCACGTGCCCTATTCGCGGTTCCCCGTAGGGGCCGCCGTCCTCTTTGCGGACGGCGCCGTGGTGGCCGGCTGCAACGTGGAGAACGCCACCTACGGGCTCACCGTCTGCGCGGAGCGCAATGCCTTCGCGGCGGCCGTGGCCCAGGGGCACACCCAGCCGGTGGCCGTGGCCATCGTCGTGGACACCCCCGAGCCCTGTCCTCCGTGCGGCATGTGCCGCCAGGTCATGGCCGAGTTTGGCGGGCAGGAGCTGCCCGTACGCAGCCGGACGCCCCAGGGCGGCGAGGCGCGCTACACCCTGGGAGGCCTGCTGCCGCATGCCTTCACCAAAGACTTCTTCTAGCGAGAGAGCCTGAGCACGCCGTGGATTTGCTCCTGACTGGTGGCACGGTTGTAACGATGAACCGCGAGCGCGAGGTGCTCGTGGATGCGGACGTCCTCGTCCAGGATGGCCGCATCGCCAAGGTGGGCCGGGGCCTCAAGCCTCGCGGCACCCGGCGGGTGGTGGACGTGACGGGAAAGGTGGTGCTGCCGGGCCTCATCCACGGCCACCTCCACGCTTGTCAGACGCTCTTTCGTGGCCGCGCGGACGGGCTGGAGTTGCTGGACTGGCTCCGCGAGCGCATCTGGCCCTTCGAGGCCTCGCACGACGCCGCGTCCATGCGGGCCTCGGCGGACCTGACCTTCGCGGAGCTCATCCGCTCGGGCGCCACGGCGGCGCTCGATATGGGCAGCGTGTACCACTACGACGCCGTCTTCGAGTCGGCGCGGGACTCCGGCTTCCGGCTGGTGGGCGGCAAGGCGATGATGGACGCGGGCGCGGGCGTCCCCGCGGGCCTGCGTGAGAGCACCGAGGACTCCCTGAAGGAGAGCCTCGCCCTGAAGGAGCGCTGGCACGGCACGCACGGCGGCCGGCTGCGCTACGCCTTCGCCCCGCGCTTCGTGCTGTCCTGCACCCCGGAGCTGCTGCGCGAGGTGGCGCGGCTGGCCAAGGAGCACGGGCTGCGCATCCACACCCACGCCAGTGAGAACGCGAAGGAGACGGACGCGGTCCGCCAGTACACCGGTGGCGAGGACAACGTGGCCTTCTTCCACACGGTGGGGATGTCCGGCCCGCACGTGACGATGGCCCACTGCGTGTGGCTGTCCCAGGAGGAGCAGGACATCCTGCGCGACACCCGCACGGTGGTGTGCCACTGCCCCGGCTCCAACCTCAAGCTGGCGTCGGGCATCGCCAAGGTGCCGGAGTTGCTGGAGGCCGGCGTGGCGGTGGCGCTGGGCGCGGACGGTGCGCCCTGCAACAACACGCTCGACATCTTCTACGAGATGAAGCTCGCCGCGGTGATGCACAACCCGCGCGTGGGGCCGTGCGCGATGACGCCCATGCGCGTGCTGGAGATGGCCACGCTGCACGGCGCCCGGGCGCTGGGCCTGGAGGACGAGGTGGGCTCGCTGGAGCCCGGCAAGCGCGCCGACATCACCGTGGTGGACGTC
The DNA here is from genome assembly GCF_006518205.1 of Myxococcus sp. CA005. Classification (NCBI taxonomy): domain Bacteria; kingdom Pseudomonadati; phylum Myxococcota; class Myxococcia; order Myxococcales; family Myxococcaceae; genus Myxococcus; species Myxococcus sp. CA005. Next base: position 19,249 of record NZ_SRLV01000043.1, read on the forward strand.
AGCGGCCTGCACGCGGGCCCCACGCCCGAGGACGTGCTGGTGCCGCTGGTGCACTCCGCGCGGGGCAGCGACGTGGCGCACGTCTTCATCGACGGCCAGCCGGTGCTGCGCGATGGGGTGCTCACCACGTTGGACGCGCCCTCCGTCCTGGCGAACGCGAACGCGCAGGTGGCGCGCATCCTCAAGCGCCGCCAGAAGAAGGCGCGCAGCGGCTGAGGCTCAGGCCGGCAGCCGCAGCACGAAGGACGTGGACCATCCGGGCGCGTCCTCCACCGCCAACCGCCCGCCGTGGGCCTCCGCGGCGAGCCGGCAGAAGTAGAGCCCCAGGCCGTAGCCACGGCGGCTGTCCCGCTCCGCGTCGGCCTGCTCATACTTGTCGAAGATGCGCCCGCGCGCCTCTTCGGAGATGGGCGGGCCGTCGTTGCGCACCGCGAGCCAGCGGCCGTTCACATCCGCGCCGGCTTCCAGGCGCACCCTCCCGCCCGACGGGGCGTAGCGCAGGGCATTGGTGGTGAGGTTCTCCAGGACGCGGACCAGCAGGTCGGCGTCGCCCTCCAGCTCCAGTTGGACGGGGACCTCCGCGTCCAGGGTGAGCTTGCGCGCGCGGGCCACGCTCTCCAGGGAGCGGCGCACGTCTTCCACGATGCGCGTGGCGGGGAAGGTGGCCCGCTGCGGCTCCAGCCGGCCTTCCTCCAGGCGGGGCACGTCCATGAGGTCGGAAATCATCCGGTCCAACCGCGCGGTGACGGCCAGCCCTGTGCGGACGGACTCGCCGAGGATGCCCTGCTGGGGCACCTCCTGCTCCATCCACGACAAGGACAGCGTCAGCGCCGAAAGGGGCGAGCGCAGGTCGTGGACCAGGAACTCGGTGAGCTGTTCCTTGTCCCGTTGCAGCCGCTGCAGTTCGGCGTTCTGTGCCTGGGCGTCCGCCAGCATGCGCTCAATCGTGCGGCGCGCCTCCTCCACTTCCTGGAAGCGGCGGGCCTCCAGCGCCCGGTCCACTTCCAGGCGGGAGAGCGTCACCGCCAGGTTGCGCAGCCGCCCGGTGCCGTAGTGGCTCACCACGGCCACCAGCACCAGTGCCACCACGGCGATGGCCACCGCGCCCCAACCCACGCTCGCCTGCCGCATGAGTGCCGCCTGGGCCACGGCGGACAACAGCGCGGTCCCGTAGACGACGGTGCCTCGCATGCCCAGCCCGCTCAGGGCGACGACGAGCGCGAACAGGCCCAGGCTGAAGCCCGCCACACCTGCGGGAAAGGGCGAGACAAGCAGGGTCGTGGACTGAATCCAGTACACGAGCCCCACGTCCACCAGGGACTGCACCGCGCCCAGGCCCCGGGCCACGCGCCGTTGGCGGAGCATGAACAGCACGCCGGCGACCGACGCGTAGAGCCCCAACGCCGGTGGGTACACACCCCAGTCCCGGCCTCCGGCCAGCCACAGCGTGGTGCTGATGGCCAGGAACAGGGCCGCGCCGACGAGCCGCACCGCCGCGCCCGCGCCGACGACGCTCCTCCGCTGGGCGTCCATGGCCCGGGACATCGTCTCTTCGAGCGGGCCGGACACGGGAGGCGGAGACGTCACGAGGCGTGGGTTTTCCCTGCTTCCTTCGTGGCTTGCAAGCCCTGCCGCCTGTCGTGCGGAAGCGGACGGACGGGCGGGCGTAGCGCGGGCGGGCTCCATTTTCCGACGTGGAACCGTCACGTCACGCTTTTGGAAACGCCGCAATCGCCTTAGGTAGAAGCGCGTAAGCACTGAGAAGACATTGGGACTGTGTCTGCTTGCTCGCCCCGGGGATCGTGTAAGGTGGCTGCAAGTAGGTCTGGACGGAGGTAGACCGCCGATATGTGGCAACGATTCAAGAGAGCAATGCGTAGCTTCGCCGGGTTCTTCGTCTCCTCCATCGAGGACCCGGAGTTGATTCTCGAGCAGAACGTCCGTGACCTGAACGACCAGGTCCCGAAGATGAACGAGTCCATCGCCATGGTCCGGGCGAACGTGACGCTGCTGGAGAAGGAGAACGCCAAGTACCAGGACGACGTGCGCTCGCTGACGGCCAAGGTGAAGGCCGCCATCCAGGCGGGCCGTGACGACCTGGCCGCGCAGTACGCCTCCAAGCTCCAGATTGAGAAGGACGCGCTGGCCCGCAACGAGCAACAGCTGGCCACGGCCCGCCAGGCGTACGAGAAGGCCCTGTCGGTGAAGAAGGCGTTCATGCGCGAGAAGGAGCGCAAGACGCAGGAGGCCATGAACGCCATCCGCGAGGCGCGCCGCGCCAAGTGGCAGGCCAAGGTGGCCGACACGATGGAGTCCTTCACCGTGGCGGGTATCGACTCGACCCACGATGAGATGCTGCGCAAGGTGCAGGAGAAGTCCGCCATCAACGAGGCCCGCATGCAGATGGCCCTCGAGTCGGTGGACCACACCGCGGCGTCCATCGAGGAAGAGGCCGAGAAGATCCAGGCCAACGAGCTGGTGAAGCAGTTCAAGATGGAGATGGGGCTCGTCAGCAGCCCGGCGCCGGTGTCCGAGGTGGGCAGCGGGCCGGAGAAGACCATCGGCAAGAAGGTCGGCGTCGAGTAGTCCGTCTTGAATGAGGCTCCACCGCGGTCCAGGTCTCTTCCTCTTCCTGTTCCTCTGTGTGCTCGGCGCGAGCTATGCGCTCGCGTCGCGCATGGGGTACCTGGATCGCTTGCAGGAGCGGTACTTCCCGTCCACGCGTGAGGCGGTCCGCCTGTCGCCGGGAGACTTCCCGGCCGGCGTGGCGGCCCCGGTGGCGGACGTGGCCTCCGTGCCCCTGCGGCCGGTGCTCATCGGCTTCAGCCCGCGCGGTGCCTCCGCGGGCCTGCTGGTGGCGACGGGTGGGGCCACCACCCTGGACAACCCGGTGCCTCCGCCCGGCGCGGCGCAGGGGCTGCTGAAGACGGCCTATGCGCTGGACGCGCGGGCGGTGCTCTTCGCCAAGGAGGAGGACCTGCGCCACGCGCTGTCCATTGGCGCGGAGAACGGCGGCGTGGACATGGCCACCCTGTCCGTCGACCGGCTGGCCGCATGGGCGCCGTTGCTGCGGGACGCGGCGCCTCGGACGCTGCTGCTGGTGGGGCGCAGCCGGGGGCAGGAGGCCCTGGCTGCGGTGGGCGTGCCGGACCTCGCCTCCCTGCGTGGCAGGCGATTGGGCGTGTACCCGTATGGCTCGTCGCACTACTTCGCGCTGTGGTTGCTGTCGCGCGTGGGGCTGCGCATCACGGACGTGCGCTGGGTGGAGCTACCCACCACCTTGGATGCGGGACGGGCGTTGCGCGAGGGCCGGGCGGACGCCGTGGTGGGGCTGTGGGGTGACGTGGAGCTGGCGGCTCGGGACCGGGGAGGCGCGGTGCTGGCGACGACGGCGGATGCGCCGCACCTGGTGGCCACGGTGCTGGTCGCCAGGGGGGACTTCGCCGCCCGCTACCCGGATGCCGTGCGGCGGGTGCTGCGGGGGCTCCTGGACGCGGGGCAAAGTGTGTTGAAGGACCCGACGGCGGGGGCCCGGATGCTGGGTGAGGTGGCGCCATACCTGGGCGACCCCATTGAAGCCATCCGCAGCGCGCCGCCGGCCACGCTGGCGGACAATCGGGCCTTCTTCGGGCTTTCCGGCGAGGCGCCTGTCACCTATGACGAGCTCTTCCAGAGCGCCGCGGCGCTCTTCCAGAAGTTGAAGCAAGGGCCTCCGGTGCCTCCCGCGGAGGACACGAAGGATTTGGGGGCCTTGAAGTACGTGTCGGAGGCTCGCGGCCCCTGACGCTGGAGGACGGACGTGGCGAAGTCGCCGAACTACATCAAGGCCGCCTTCATGATGCCCGCCAACCTGGTGGGGCTGGGCACGGCGGCTGCCTCGGCGGCCATGACGGGCGAGCCGCTGCCCATGCTGGTGGCCCTGGGCCTGGAAGGCCTCTACCTGGGCGTCATGTCGTCCATGAAGCGCTTCCAGCGGGCGGTGCGGGCGAACACGCTCGACGACCCGGAAGCGGCGCGCAAGGCGCTGGACGCGCTCCAGGCGGACCTGGCGCCCTCTCAGCGCGAGCACTACCAGCAGCTCGTCGGGCTGAAGGAGAAGATCCTCGCCAACTACCGGAAGCTGCCGGGCGGCAAGGTGCTGGAGGCGGACAGCGAGCCCCGGTTGGATGCGCTGCTGACGTCCTTCCTGCGGCTCATCTCCACGCTGAACCAGTACCGCACGTACCTGAACAGCTCCGACCGCGAGCACCTGCAGCGCGAGGTGGCGGAGCTGGAGGTGGACGTGGCGGGGGAGACGAACCCGCGGCTGAAGGACGTGAAGCAGAACCGCGTGGACATCCTCCGCAAGCGGCTGGCGCGCTTCGAACAGGCCGGTGAGAGCCGCGAGGTGGTGAGCCACCAACTGGCGGGCATCGAGGACCTGATGCGGCTGACGCACGAGCAATCCGTGGCCATCCGCGACCCGGAGGTCGTCAACCGCCAGCTCACCATGCTGAGCGCGGAGGCGGAGGCCACCGAGGAATCCGTGCGGCAGATGGAGCAGTTCCTCGAGTTCTCCGAGGAGACGCGGGGCCCGCTGCCCCACGGCAGCCGGGTGCGTTGAAGCTCCACGGCCGGGGGCCGTCGCCTGCCCATCCTCCGGGCTCCCGGACTGGCTCTGGGGGCCCCACGAATCGGTTGACTCTCCGCCCCAGGCAGCCTGAGGTGCCCGCATGCTCCGCCGAGTCTGGCTTCCGTCCCTCCTCCTCGTGCTCGCCGTCGCGGGCTGCTCCCGTTGTGGCAAGGACGTGGACCCCGCCGCCCCGGCCGCGGCCGTGGGGGTGGCTCGCTACCTGCCGCGCGACGCGCAGGCCGCCGTGGTCATCAATGACCTGGGCGCGCTGGGAGAGAAGCTCGCCCGCTTCCAGAAGCTGAAGGCCGCCTCGTTCGCCGCGCAGCTCCAGAACTTCTCCACCGCGGAAGGCTACGTCTCCGCGGTGATGCGCCAGATTGGCGTGGACCTGCGCAGCCGGCAGGCGCTCGAAACGGCCGGCATCGCGCCAGAGCTCGGCGCGGGCGCGGCGTTCCTCGGGGGCCACCGAGCCATCTCCGTGGTGGGCGTCAAGGACGCGGGCAAGCTCAAGGAGACGTTCGGCAACTTCGCGCGCAGCCGCCTGGGCGCGTCCGACAAGAAGCAGTCCTCCGTGGACGGTGGGGACCTGGTCACCTTCAGCCGGCCCGGCAGCGCCACGCCCGCGCTGGGCATCTTCTTCGTGAAGGGGACGCGCTTCGCGCTGCTCGGCGCGGGGCCCACCGCCGCCACGTTGGGGACGCTGGCCACGCAGCCGGAAGAGCGCTCGCTCGCGAAGGAGCCGGTGATGGCGGCGTCGCTGCAACGGCTCCCGGCCCAGCGTGACTTCCACGTCTGGCTCCCGGGCGGCGCCGGGCTCGTGCCGCCGGGCACCGTCCAGGGCGTCACGCTCACGGGCCGCATCGAGGACCGCGCGGTGACGCTGAACGCGGACGCGCCCTGGCCGGATACCCAGGCGTCCCTGGCGGCGCTGGACGCGGTGGCGCCCGCCGCGAGCACGCTCCTCACCGCGCTGCCCGCCGACAGCTTCCTGGTGGCCCAGTTCCGTGGGGACGCGTCGCACCTCGACGGTGTGTGGCCCTATCTGGCCGGCGGATACCTGACCCGGGCGGTGCAGAACAGCGGCCTCAACGTGAAAACGGAGCTGCTCGACAACCTCAAGCCGGGCACGGTGCTGGGCCTGTCACTGTCGCCCACCGTGAATCTGGGCGCGGGCATGCCGGTGCTGGATTTGCGCCGCACCAACCCCTTCCGCTTCGTCCACCTGGTGGCGCTCGCGGACGCCGAGGACGCTGCGAAGATGCAGTCCACGCTGGAGCAGTTGCCGCGCATCGCGGAGAACTTCGGCGCGAAGGTGGAGGCGTCGGAGCTGAGCGGCCAGCGCGTGTACCTCACGTCCTACCGCGCGGGCGAAGGCGCGCACTTCGCGCTCGCGCCCAACGGCCGGCTGGTGGTGGCCTCGCCCAAGGCGCGGCTGGAGTCCACGCTGACCTCGCTCGCGAAGCCCTCGGGCGACGGGCCGGTGGCCGCGGACCTGAAGGACGCTGGCAAGGACGCGGCCTTCAGCGCCGTGCTGGACTTGCGGCGCCTGTCGGACGCGGTGAAGAACCTGCCGTCGGAGGCCTGGGGCATTGGCGGCTTCGCCATCAAGGCCACCACCGTGCGCTGGCTGGAGGCCGTGGATGACCTGCGCGCCGTGACGCTGGCCGTGTCCCGCAAGGACAAGGCGCTCCAGGCGGAGCTGTCCCTGCGCCTGGCGCCCTCCGCCGCCACCTCCAGCCCGTCGGCCGCGCCGTGATTCAAGCCCGGGACGTCGTGAAGACGTACGTGGACGGCGACGGCACCCCGGTGTGCGTGCTCGACGGCATGTCGCTGGACGTGACGCAAGGGGAGTTCGTCGCGGTGGTGGGCTCGTCCGGCAGCGGGAAGTCCACGCTGCTCCACCTGCTGGGCGGCCTGGACGTCGACTACCGCGGCGACATCAGCGTAGGCGGCGTGAAGCTGCGAGGCCTGGGCGACAAGGCCCTGGCGCACTTCCGCAACACGCACGTGGGCTTCGTCTTCCAGTCCTTCCACCTCATCCCCAACCTCTCCGCGGTGGAGAACGTGCTGTTGCCGTCGCACTTCGGCGTGGCGCCCCCGGATGCCCGCAAGCGCGCGGAGGCGCTGCTGGAGCGCGTGGGCCTGGGCGCGAAGAAGGACCGCGCGCCGGTGCGCCTGTCCGGTGGCGAGCGGCAGCGCGTAGCCATTGCCCGCGCCCTGTTCGGCAAGCCCCGCCTGCTGCTGTGCGACGAGCCCACGGGCAACCTGGACGCGGCCACGGGCACGGGCGTCATCGCCTTGTTCCAGGAGCTGCACCGCGAAGGACTCACCGTGTTGTGCGTCACCCATGAGGAACGGATGAGCGCGGCGGCCGGGCGCGTGCTGCGGCTCAAGGACGGGCAGCTCGTGGAGGAGCGCGCGGGGCTTCAGGTGGCCACGGGAGGTGCGCCATGAGGCTGGACGCACTGTCCCGGCTGGTCCGGCTGAGCCTCGCCCGCGAGCGCAAGGGGGCGTTCTTCTCCGCCTTCGGTGTTGCCATGGGCGTGGGCGCGCTGGTGTTCTTCGTGGGCCTGGGCCTGGGCGTTGGCCGCGTCATCCGGGAGAAGGTCTTCCCCACGGACGCGCGGCTGGTGGACGTGGTGCCTCCGGCGGTGTCGCTGGGCTCGCTGCTGGGCGGTGGCAAGCTGGACGCGCCCACCGTGGAGCGCCTGCGCGAGCTGCCCGGCGTGGAGGCCGCCTACCGGAAGATGAACGTGCGCGTGCCCGCGGTGACGCGCTACGACGGCGTCTTCTTCGGCACCCGGCTTCGCATGGGCATGGAGGTGCTGGCCCTGGGCGTGGAGCCGGCGCTGGTGCAGGGCGACGTGCAGATGGGCGAGTTCAAGGACGCGGGGGAGGGGCAGCCGATTCCGGCGCTCGTGTCCACGCGGCTCCTGGAGCTGTACAACAAGACGTTCGCCCCGGCGCGCAAGCTGCCGCAGCTCTCCGCCAACATGCTGGTGGGCTTCGGCTTCCCGGTGGAGTTCAACCGCTCCTACGTGGCCGCGGCGTCCGCGTCGGGGCCCACGCAGTCCGGGCAGGCGCAGGTGGTGGGGGCGTCGGACCGGGCACTCCTGGCCGGTATCACCATTCCGTTGGACGCGGCCATCCGCCTCAACCGCGCGTTCGGCGTGGACTCGGAGAACTACTCCGGTGTCACGTTGGTCGCCACGGACCCGTCGCAGGTGCCTGTCATCGTGGACGCGGTGAAGGGCATGGGGCTGGAAATCGACGACCAGGAGCGCCGGATGGCGGAGAACTCGGGCGCGGCGGTGGCGCTCACGACCTCCGCGCTGGCGCTGCTGTCCCTGCTCATCTGCATCCTCGCGGCGGTGAACATCGCCCACGCGCTGTCTGCCTCCGTCCGGGCGCGCGCCAAGGAGATTGGCGTCATGCAGGCGGTGGGGGCCTCTCGCGCGGACATCCGCGCCATCGTCCTGGCCGAGGCCGCCGTGGTGGGGCTCGCGGGCGGCGCCGCGGGAACCATCGCCGCGCTGCTGCTGGCCCTGGGCGTCAACCGCCTGGCGGCGGGTTACCTGCCCAACTTCCCCTTCAAGCCCGACAGTTTCTTCTCCTTCCCCTGGCCGGTGGTGGCCGGAGGCGTCGTCCTGGGCCTCGTCGCCGCGCTCGTGGGCGCGTACTTCCCCAGCCGCCGCGCCGCCGCCACCGACCCCGCACGCACGCTCGCCGGATGACACTTCCTTCTCGCAAGACGCTGCTTGGCAATGCGCTGAGCTTGATGGCCATCGCCTGGATTTACGGAGGCGACCTCTCCGACGCCGTGCGCGCCCGCACCGCGGACGTGTCCGCTTTCATGACGGTGCCCTCCCTGGAGCGGCCCGCCGTGGTGCTGGCCGTGGCCGCGGTGGCCGCGCTCGCATTCGTCGTGGGCCTGCTCCAGCGCAAGGAGGAGGGCTTCAAGGGCTACCGGCTGCTGCCCATCGTCCTGGTGGGTTCGCTCTTCGTGGACCTGGTGCTGTCAGAGAGCCGCACGCCGCTGACGTCCACGGACATCGCGTCCATGGCGCTCCAGCGTTTCCACCAATCGGCGCAGGAACGTACCTCCGCGCTGGAGGTACCGGATGACCCGCGCCTCCTCCAGTCCCTGCTGGAGGAATTGGGCCGGCCGCCGTACCTCGTGCGGGGGGAGTCACTCCCGGCGTACACCCTCCAGGTCAGAAAGGACTGCGAAGGGCCCGTGCGAGATGCCCCCGGCGTGCGTGCCGGGACGATCCTCTACTGCGTGGCGCCAGCGCGGCAGGGCGCCTGGGTGACGATGGTGGGCCTCCCCGCGGAGGAGCGCTTCGGCCCGCCGGCCGTCGTGTCCGTCGCGGGCGAGGCGCGCTTCCTGCTGGTTCGCCCCATTCCACCCGATGAAGCGGAGCCAGGAGCCGCATTCCGCGACAGCCTTGCTGCCCCACCGTCACCTGCCGGTGACACGGACGCGGGTTCTCCTCGGGCGGGGCCCTGATCCGCCGCTTGCCCGCCTGGTCAGTTTGGGCGGGGCTTTCACGAGGTTGACCCCTTGGAGCCCCGGTCGATAGGCTCGCCGAGAACGGACCCTCCCCCACGTGACGACCACTCAACCGAAGCGGCAGCCCATCCCGTTTGGGAAGTACCTCCTTCTGGACCGCATCAACATTGGCGGCATGGCGGAGGTGTGGCGCGGGAAGCAGTTCGGCGCGAGCGGCTTTGAGCGGCTCGTCGCCATCAAGCGCATCCTCCCCAACATCGCGGAGGACGACGAGTTCATCTCGATGTTCATCGACGAGGCGAAGATCAGCGTCCAGCTGACCCACGCCAACGTCGCGTCCATCTACGAGCTGGGCAACATCCTCGGCAGCTACTTCATCTCGATGGAGTACATCCCCGGCAAGGACATGCGGGCCATCTTCGACCGGTGCCGGAAGAAGGGGGAGCCCGCTCCAGTGCCGCTGGTGGCCTTCTGCGTGTCCAAGATGTGCGAGGGCCTGGACTACGCCCACCGGAAGAAGGACGGGATGGGGCGGGAGATGAACATCGTCCACCGCGACATCTCGCCGCAGAACGTCCTCATCTCCTACGAGGGCGAGGTCAAGGTCATCGACTTCGGCATCGCGAAGGCGGCCGGTAAGGCGACCAAGACGCAGGCCGGCATCCTCAAGGGCAAGTTCGGCTACATGAGCCCGGAGCAGATCCGCGGCCTGCCGTTGGACCGGCGCTCGGACGTGTTCGCCATTGGCGTGTGCCTCTACGAGATGCTGACCGGTGAGCGCCTCTTCGTGGGTGACAGCGACTTCAGCGTGCTGGAGAAGGTGCGCAAGGCGGAGGTGCCGTCGCCCACCACGTACAACCGGCGCATCCCGGAGACGCTGGAGCGAATCGTCCTCAAGGCGTTGGCCAAGGACGTGGACGAGCGCTACCAGTACGCCAGCGAGCTGGGCGACGACCTGCAGCGCTTCCTCATCACCAGCGACACCATCTTCAGCCGCAAGGACCTGGCGCAGTACATGAAGTCCACGTTCGCGGAGGACGTGGAGCGAGAGAAGCAGCGCCTGCTGGATTACGCGGACATCAAGCCGCCCGACGGCATGCAGGCCGCGCTGGAAGCCGCGTCCTTCAACAGCCCCATCATGCCCTCCGCGCCGCCGCCGGCGCCCGTGCCGGTGGTGCAGCCGGTGGCGCCGCAGCCCCGGATGACGGGCTCCATGCCGACGGTGTCTCCAGGGGGCGTGCGTCGCTCGCCCACGCTGGCCGCGCTGCCGAGGCTGACGGCCGCCACCGCCGCGCCCCCTCCCGACGAGGACGAGGGCGGGGCGACGCAGCTTGTCTCCAGCGACCACGAGTTCGCGGACACGCCAGAGCCCACCACGCAGCCGGGGGCCGCCGTCGGGCGTGCCATCACCCCGCTGGAGGTGCCGTCGACGCCGGGTCACGACGCGGACGACGAGCCCGTCAGCGGCAGGACGGCGGTCATTTCGCCGCCCTCGCCCCTGTCGCCTCCCGTCGGCCCGCCACGGCTGTCGCACGCGAACATCCCCGTGGTGCGGCCGTCCATGTCCGTGCCCACGCTGCCGCCCTCGGACGCGCCGCCGCCCGCCTCGGGGGCCACGCCTCGGACGAGTCGGGGTGGGGGCTTGCCGCGGATGACGCGGGATGTGCAGGTGCTCGACGCCTCGCAGGCCGCGGCCCGCCCGTTGCCGCCACCGTCTCCCGTGGCTCCGCCCGCGCCGGTGGCCCCCGCGTATGACGATGAAGACGATGGGGATGCCCCGGAGCGGACCACCGGCGCGACGCCGGCCGTGGGCGGCCGAGCGCCCATTCCCAGGAAGGTGCTCTTCGGCGGCATCGGCGGGGTCGCCGTGCTCCTGCTGGCGCTGATCGGCTGGGCGGTGTCGGGGCCCGGTGTGGGCTACGTGCTGGTGGACCTGCAGGGCGTGCCCTCGGAGGTCCGCAACCGCGTGCAGGTGCGCCTGGACACGCAGTTGGTGCCCCTGGAGGGTGGCAGCGCGACGCTCCTGCGCGAGGTGCCCGCCGGCAAGGTCATGGTGGTGGTGAGCGCGGAGGGCTACAACACCTTCACGAAGACGGTGGATGTCTCCGAGGGGAAGGACGTCACGCCCGTGCAGGCGGTGCTGGAGAGCCTGGTGCGCACCGCGGCGTTGGTGCTCACGACGGAGCCCGCCACGGCCGAGGTGAAGGTGGATGGCCGGGTGGTGCGCGAGCAGGGCAAGTCGGCGGCCTACATCAAGGACGTGCCCATCAGCGGGCCGGAGTGGGTGGTGGAGGTGAGTGCGCCTGGCCACAAGCCCGCGTCCAAGCGGGTGCCGGTGTCCGGCGGTGGACCGGTGGAGGTGTCGCTCAAGCTGGAGCCATCGGTGACGCGGGTGTCGGTGAAGGTGGAGTCCAAGCCGGCCGGTGCCACCATCTTCGTGGACGGCAAGGACATGGGCGCCACCACGCCCGCCGTCGTGCAGGTGCCACCCAACGCGCGCCAGCTCACCCTGAAGCTGAAGTGCCACAACGAGGCCGAGGTGGACGTCCCGGACGCGGCGCCAGGCAATGAGCCGGCCACCGCGAGCGTTTCCCTCAAGCGGCAGCCGCGCTGCCGTTAGCCGAAGGCCCGCTTCCCGAGAAGGGGGCGGGCGCGCCAGCTCCCCTGTGGGCGGAGCGAGAGGAGGCGGGAGTTCGTGAGCAAGGTGCGCAAGGTGAACAAGGCGGATCCCCTGGCGGATCTTCCTCGCTGGGCCCAGCAGTTGGCCCGGAAGTACTACACGAAGACGGTCAGCGCCTTCCTGCTGTACGGGGCCGTGCGGGACTTGCAGCCCCTGCAGCTCGAGGAGGGCGGCCGCGGCTTCGGCACGCTGAAGACGTTCCTCTCCGAGGAGCTCTTCGGCGGCCGGGACCACGTCATCTTCTATGACCGGTCGTCCGGCATCCGCTCCGCGACGCCGGAGACGCAGAAGGACCTGCAGCGGGCCATGGCGGGCTACGACGCCATGTACGGCACGGACTACGCCAAGGTCATGCCGAGAGACCCGGGCCGCGCGCTCCAGATTCTGGAGAACTTCATGCGCATGCGCCTGAGCGAGGGCCGCTCGCTGGCGCTCATCGTCGACTTCGCGGAGACGCTCGTTCCCGGCGGAGAGATGAGCCACCTTTCCAGCGAGGACCGCTTCGTGGTGGCCACGTTGGACAAGTGGGCGCACGATCCGCAGTTCCTCGCGTCCGACGTGTCCGTGGTGCTGCTGGCGGAGAACCTGGCGGACGTGTCGCCGCGCATCAGCCGCAACCCGTACGTGGCGCCCATCGAGCTGCCCCTTCCCACCGAGGAGGAGCGGCTGGAGTACGTGCGCTACAAGCTGGAGGGCAAGCGGCTCCAGTCCGTGTCGGACGTGCCGCTGGCGGGCCTGGCGAAGATGACGGCGGGTTTGTCCCGCATCAACCTGGACCGCGTGCTCACCGAGGCGCTCGAGCGCGAGGTGCGCATCACCTCCGAGCTGCTCAAGGAGAAGAAGCGCGAAATCATCCAGGCGGAGTGCCACGGCCTGCTGGAGTTCATCGAGCCGGTGCACACGCTGGACGCCGTGGCGGGACACGCCAAGGCCAAGCAGATGCTGCGGCAGGCCGCCGGGGCCCTGAAGAAGGGGCGCCTGGAGGTCATGCCCATGGGCTACCTGCTGTCGGGCCCCGTGGGCACGGGCAAGACGTTCATGGTGAGCTGCTTCGCCGGGGAGATTGGAATCCCCGTGGTGAAGTTCCTCAACTTCCGCAGCCAGTGGCAGGGCGTCACCGAGGCGAACCTCGAGAAGATCTTCAACCTGCTCAAGGCCCTGTGGCCGGTGGCGGTGATGATTGACGAGGCGGATACGTTCCTCGGCAACCGTGACTCCGGCGGAGACTCCGGGACGAGCAGCCGCGTGTTCGGCTCCATCGCCTCGTTCATGGGCAACACGTTCTACCGCGGGAAGATTGTCTGGTTCCTGATGACGGCGCGGCCGGACCTGCTGCCCATCGACCTCAAGCGGCAGGGGCGCGCGGAGGAGCACCTGGCGCTCTTCTATCCGCAGACGGACGCGGAGCGGGACGAGCTGTTCCAGGTCATGTCCAAGAAGACGGGCGTGTCCGTGGAAGGCATCGAATCCTTCTCCACGCTGATTCCGGAGGGCGTGCGCGCCTTCAGCGGCGCGGACATCGAAGCCGTCATGGTGCGCTCGAAGTTCCGCGCGCTGGCGGAGGGCCGCGAGGCGGTGACGAAGGACGACCTGGCCGCGGTGCTCGCGGACTTCGTGCCCCCCAGCTACCCGCTGGAAATCGAGCTGCAGAACCTGGTGGCGGTGCAGGAGTGCACCAGCCGCGAGCTGCTGCCCGAGGGCTTCCGCCAACTGGACCGGGACTACATCACCCGGCGCGTGCGCGAGCTGAAGGCGCTGCTGGAGTCGCAGTAGCCGGTGCTGCCTTACGCCCAGGCGCTTGTCCTGGGCGCACGGCCCGCTGAGACTTGGGACATGGCTGATGGCCCCACTGCTCCGCGTTCCTGGTTCGCGTATTCCCTCGACCTGGCCCCGGTGATTGCGCACGAGCGCCTCCCGGGGCTCCCGCCCATTCCCGACGTGCTGGAGGGCGAGCTGGCCGAGGCGCTCGACGTGGACGTCGTCTACGACGTGGCGTCGGCGGCCTGGGGCGGGAAGGTGGCCCGGCTGGTGGATGCGCCAGGCCACAAGCTCCCCGGCATGCTCCGCCGCGTTCCCGCGGACGCCTGGGACGCGCTGGTCCGCCTGGAGTCAGCAATGGCGAGCGCCACCGAGGTCCGGCAGGTGAAGGTGCGCACCTTCACCGGGGCCGTGCTCAGCGCCCATGTCTTCACGCCCACGGCTCCCGCGACGCCCGCTCAGGGGCTCGTGAGTGAGGCGTTCCTCGTCACCCTGGCGCTATCAGCCGAGGAGGCCGGGTTGTCCCCGGACCACGTGGAGCGGCTCCAGGCCGAGGCCCGTATCGTCCAGGCCCTCCAGAAGGCGGGCCCCGAGGCCCTGAACCCTTCGAAAGCCCCAGGAAAGAAGGGTTAGGCGGGTATCCAGGTGCGAAGCGACCCCCAGGTTCTTTTTCTTCGTAAGAAAACGGAGCCGTGACGCAACTTGGCGCGCCGAACGGCCGACGATGAGGGACGGGGCTCCACCTCGTGCTTCACCTCGTCGGCCCCGAGGACATTCAGGATGACGCTGCGACCCACCACGACGCGAGCCGTTCCCCCGCGCCCGGCATCGGCCGCTTCGCCCCTCAATGCCGTCACCACGCCGGGAGGAAGCTGGAGACGCTCGACGGCCCGCGAGGTGCCCATCAACGAGCTCCAGGAGAAGTTCGGCTGGAAGGATGACAGCTGGCAGGTGGGGTTGATGCAGGCCGCTGACGCGGCGGGCAGCAAGACGCGCGGTGGCAACGGGCAGGTGTCCGCGGCGGAGCTGGAGCGCTACCTGGCCGCGCCCGAGGACGGGCAGTACCTGACGTCCACCGCGCTTCAGCAGAAGCGCTCCTCGCTGGACGCGAAGCTCGCGCAGGGAAATGGCTCCGCGGTGGGCGTGGACGCCTTCGAGAGTGGCTGGCAGGCCACGGTGGCCCGGCGCGCGGACCTGCTGGGGGGCAATGGAGACGGCCAGCTCAGCGCGGAGGAACTGGACGCGTTCATCCAGGCGTCGAAGGCGGGCAAGCACGCGGACACCCGCTGGGTGCCGGACCAGCAGATGGCCGCGTTCCAGAGCCGCGTGGCCGAAGCGGCCGGAGAGCTGGACCCGATGCGTCCCGCCGGAGCGCTGGGCTCGGAGGGGCTCAGCCTGGTGAAGGAGTACTCGCGCCTGGCGCTGGACCAGGGGGCGAACGTCCCCACCTTCGTGAGCTACATGCTGTCCGCGTCCGACATCCAGGAGACGCCCGCGACGGTGTCCCGGCTGGAGAGCACCTTCGTTCGCGACCCCGAGCTGGGGCGCACCGGCGTCACCGACTCCGACTACACGCGGACGGGCTTCGACCGGGGCCACATGAAGCCGGCGGAGGACTCGCCCACGCAGGAGGCGATGAACGAGAGCCACCTGATGACCAACATCGCCCCCCAGCACGGCAACCACAACCAGCAGGTGTGGCGCACGCTGGAGCAGGGCGTCTCCGGTCTCGTGAACTCGCAGGGCGGCAAGGCGTACATCCTCACCGGCAACCTGTACCTGGATGACAAGGGACAGCCGCTGCCTCCGGAGAAGCGGGAGACGACGGGGGCGGGGGAGCGCCGCATCGCCGTGCCCACGCACAACTTCAAGACGGTCCTCCACGAGCTGCCGAACGGCAGCCTCACGATGTACGCGTACCTGGTGCCCAACACGAAGGACGGGCCGTCGAAGAAGGAGGACATCCTCCCGCTGCTCGATTCGCACCGCGTACCCGTGGACCGCATCGAGGAACTGCTGGGGCAGGACCTCTACGCAAACCTGCCCAAGCGGGTGCAGGACAAGCTGGAGAAGGGCACGTCGGCCGAAGGCGTCTTCCAGCGCAACAGCCTGTACTTCGCCGCCAGCCTGTTCCGTTTCGCGCCCGGCAACTGACGCGGGGCTTCACAGCCTGGGCTTCGCTTCCGGGGGAAGCACGGGCTTACGCCACGGGACGCGGTACCCCCAGGTGTGGGTCATCCACGTGCTCGACGACGGCCACGCGGTCTCCCACGGAGAGCGCGTCGTGCAGCACGCGCACGGCCTCGTTCGAGTGGCGGATGCAGCCGTGCGAGACGTCCGTGCCCAGGAGGGCGGGGGCGTTCGTTCCGTGCAGCTCCTCACCAGAGTGCCGGCCATCCGCCCAGGAGAGGTCGAGCATGCGCACGCCGAAGACATGGCGGTCATTCCACAGCCGTGCGCCGGCCGCTTCGGTGGCCAGTTGATCCAACTTCGTGCGGACCACCTTGATCCCGGTGCGGGTAGGGGAGGCCGCGGCGCCCGTGGCGTTGGGGAAGATGTCCACGAGTTGCCCACGGGTGTCGAAGAGGAAGGTCCGGTGCTCCCGGAGGGCCACCACCACGCGGACCTGTTGTCCGTCGAAGAAGGCGGAAGGCAATCCCCGTGTCTGCCCACGCGTCCCTGGCGCTGGCGCCAGTGCATCCAGCGCGCGTAGCGTGGAGGCATCCAGCGCGCCCGTGGGGAGGACGGCGGGGAAGGTGCGCGAGGCATGGACCTGGAAGTTCCGCAGCGCTCGGGTGGTGTGCGGGCCGTGGTGTCCGTCTGCGCCGCCGTGCAGGGCGAAGCCCATGTCGAGCAGGGTGGCCTGTACGGCGCGGAGGCCCTCGCCCTGGCTGCCGGGGCCGAGGATCTGGGCCCCTGACGCGACGTCCGCCAGTTGGGGCAGTCCGGTGAAGCGCGCGTTGTCAGGGGGCGCTGGAGTGCGCGCGGGCCGGTCCACGCCTTCCAGAGGCAAGGGCGTCCCGGACCGTGGACGTGCATCCAGCGAGGGCTGAGGACCTTGGCCGACGGTGACTCGGGAGACAGGCTTGGGACTGCGTGCCGTCTTCCCGAGGGCGGGTGTTGATGCCGCGTCCGGGACGTCAGGCGGAAGGAACGAGATACGTGACTCCGGTGGCGAGATGGATGAGGTCATCCCCGGCCTCAGTGCAAATCGCTCGCCCGACCCAACCACGCGAGGCCTGCCTTTGAGGACCACACCCTCCGCCACGACGTTTCTGAATGTGGACCTCGAAATCCGAAGCCCGCACCGGCTTGAGGGCCTGGTTCGCGCGCTGGCTCCGGGCGCGTTCGCGCTTCACGAGGAGCCCCACTTCGCCTGTCTGGAGCTGGCTTCCTGGCCGACGAGCGTGGAGTCTGCGCTGATGGAGTTCGTGGGGCTCATCCAGGCCCTTCCCGAAGAGGCGCGCGCGGCGTGGGACGGTTGTACCCAGCGGCGCTTCGATATCGGGATTCATGTGGGGCTGGAGCCCCATTCGAGCGCCTTCCCCGTGCCGGAACTCGTCGTCCAGCAGCTCGCCAGTGTGGGTGCGGAGCTCGCCTTCACCGTGTACGCGCCGGAGACTACGGGGCGCTGAGGAGGAGCACCTTCCCCGTGGGGAGGGTGCGGTGGTCCTTGATCTTGTTCCACCGCATGATGTCGTCCACGCTGACGCCGTAGCGCTGCGCGACGGACCAGAGCGTCTCGCCCTCCGCCAGCGCGTGGACCTTGCCAGCCTTGCCCGCGGGCTTGGCGACGCTCACCGAGTGCTTCGCCAGCACCGTGCCGCCGCGCTCCTGCACGCTGGCGGTGGCCGTGTTGCCATCGGGCCAGACGAACAGCGTGGAGCCCACCTGGAGCGTCGGGTTGCGCCGCTTGAGGTTGTTCCACTGCTTCAGCGAGTCCACCGACACGTTGAACTTGTTCGCAATCACCCAGAGGCTGTCGCCGGACATCACGCCGTACGTCACGCGCGTGCGCCCGTTGATGGTCTCCTTCTTCACGGGGCCCGCGGCCACCGGGCCTTTGGGCGTGCCCGCTGGTACCTCGTCCTCGGGCCGCACCACCACGCCGCTGCGGCGGGCCTGCGCCACCTTCGTCGCCAGCGCGCCGCCCGAGCTCTTGCCGGCGGGAATCGGAATCACCAGCTCTCCACCCACGCGCAACGTCCGGGCCGACTTCAGCTGGTTCATTTGGAGGATGGCCTCGGACGCCGTGCCGTACGTCTCCGCGATCTGGGACAGGGTGTCGCCGCGCTTCACCTTGTGGATGCGGAAGGTGAGCCGCTCCGCGGGGCTGATGCGCTTGTAGTTGTCCGCGAACTGCGTCCCTGCCCCCTTGGGAAGCCGGAGCGTGTAGGGCTTCTTGGCCGTCGCCGGCGGGGTGCACCAGCGCTTCAGCTCAGGGTTGAGGTCCTGCACCACCTTGACGGGCACGCCGGCCGCGCGGGCGACGACGTCCAGGTCCGCCGCGTCGGTGAGCTGCACCTCATCGAAGTCGAGCACGGGCTCGGGGTCGAACTCGTTCTCGTTGAAGCCGAACGCCGCCGGGTGCTTGGCCACCAGCGCCGCGGCAATCAGCTTGGGCACGTAGTGCTTCGTCTCCTTCGCCAGGCCGCGCTCTTCGGACAGGAGCCAGAAGTTCGTCGTCCCGTGCCGCTCCACCATCCGCCGGACGCGCCCGGAGCCGGTGTTGTATCCGGCCCATGCCAGGTACCAGTGCCCCAGCTCGCGCTTGAGGTCCTTCAGATAGGACGCCGCGGCGTGGGTGGCCTTGATGGGGTCCCGCCGCTCGTCCACCCAGAAGTCCTGCTTCAGCCCGTACTGCTTGCCAGTGCTGGAGATGAACTGCCACGGCCCCGCCGCGTGCGCCCACGAATAGGCATGCGCCGAGAAGCCGCTCTCAATCATCGCCAGGTACACCGTGTCCTTCGGCAGGCCGTACTGCTCCAGGATGGGGTGCATCACCGGCACGTACCGGGCCGCGCGCGACATCCACTTGCGGAACCAGCGTCGCCCGGGCCCCTGGAAGAACTGGACGTACTGGGCCACCAGCGGCTGCATCTCCACTGGGATGTCGTAACGGTCCTGAATCTGCCCCACGTCGAAAGTGGCCAGGTCCGTGATGAGCGGAATCTCCGGCAGCTCTTCGTCCTCGCGGAAGGTGTGCTCGTCGAGCGCGTCCAGCATGCGCATCCGCAGCGGGTTGGCGACCCCGAGCCGCCGCAGCGACTGCATCACCTCCGCGGTGGAGCGCGACGCCGGGTCCAGCGCGGCGCCTTCCAGTGCACGCAGTTCCTCCAACTCAGCGGACTCGGACTCAACCGCGTCGCGCGTGGCCTCGCCTTGCTCGGAGGCGTCCTCGGCCACCATCGGCGTGCCGGGCTCCAGCGGCTCCAAACCGGGCTCATCGACAGCATCGGTCCCGGTATCCGCGGCGCCAGGTTCCGTGGCGGCCGTTGGTTCCTTCTCGGCCGGAGACTGCGCTGCGGGTGCCTGCGCACCCTCGGATTCCACCACCTGAGCCTTGGCAGGAACGGGCCCCACGGGCGGTGGGGTGAGCCCCGAGGCAGGGGCTGAGGCCAGGGCGAGCAGGAGCAGAGGTAGAGGCGGCATACAGTCGCGGGAACGGGCGCCCGGAGGCGGGCGAAAGCGGGAAGTAATCGCCCTTTTCCTTGACAGTCAAACAAGGAGTCGCGGCCTGCGCGTCTTGTTTGGACGCAGGGTAGGAGCAACCGCCCAGGCGAGCCCCTGGATTCCTGGATGACTAGGGCTTCCCGTGTCCCGGCCCCACGATGCGCGGCAGGTACGTCGCGAAATCGAAGTGAGGCGAGTTCTCCGGGTTGTGACAGGTGACGCACACGCTCTCGCCCGGCGAGGCGATGATGTTGTGGGTGCCCGGCGCGTCCGCGTGCTCCGAGCCCGGACCGTGGCAGCTCTCACAGCCCACGTCCTCGCGGCCCGCCACCTTGTCCAGCCGGCAAACGCCGCCGGGCTGCTCCCAGCCGGTGACGTGGCACCCCACGCAGTTGAGGTGGAACTGCTTGCCCACCTGTTCCAGCGTCTCCCAGGCGAGGTGGTGCTTGGATTTCTTCCAGACGGGAAAGGCGTCCTCGTGGCAGGTGCGGCAGGGCTCGTTGCCCACGAAGGCCGCGCGGCCCGGCGCCGGAGGGAGGCAGTCCTGTCCATGCGCCTTCGCCCAGGCGAGGTTCATCTTCCCCACGTCCGCGTCGTAGGCGGACACCAGCGCGACCGCCTCCGCGTCGGAGGGAAGGCTGGACTCCAGGGGCACGAAGCGCAGCGTGAAGGCGTTGACGCCGTCCGAGGTGACGGGAGGAGCGTCCAGCAGGGCCTGCCGGCGCGCCACCAGTTCGTCGCGCTTGCCCTGCTTGAGCGCCTTGAGCTTCGGGTCCGTGCCGGGGAGGTTGATGTCCTTGTCCAACAGCGCCGTGCGTTGCTCCAGGGCGGCGGCCTCACGCTCCAAATCATCCTGACCCTTCTGCAACGCGAAGGGGCCAGCCTGGGGTGCATAGGCCAGGTCCACGCGCAGCAGCGAGCGTCCCTTGCTCTGCAGCGCCACCACCGGCACCGCGGACCGCACCAGTCGGTTCTCCTCGCCACTGAACTCGGTGGCGGTGCGAGTGGCCACCACCACGTCGGCCTTCAAACCCGGCTGCTCCACCGCCTGCTGGGCCACGTCCAGCGTGACGTCCAGCAGGCCCACCACGAAGTCTGCTCCCTGCGCGCGGGCCTGGGCGCTGGCCTCCGCGAGCTGCGCGGCCGTGGTCGCCGCCACCACGCCCACCTTCCGTTCGCCCGCGGGCAGCAGCTTCACCGCGCCCGGCGCCAGTTCCGGCAGCCCCAGGCCCTTGCGGAAGTCCACGCCCTGCGTGTCGTCCAGCGGACCGGTGGCGCGCACCGCCAGGCCCATGTGCCGCATGGCGTCCGCGAGCGCCTTCGCCTTGCGCTCCTCCTGAGGCACCTGTCCCGGCTTGAGCCGCTGCTCGCCGAAGAGGCTGTTGCCGCCATCCACATAGAGGACGGGCAGCGAGCCCTTGCGCGCCGACTGCACCTGCGCGGCGGCGCGGGCAATGCCGCCCCGCATGTTCTCGCTACAGCCGCACGGGCCCAGGTAGCCACGCGTGTCGGCAGAGAGGAAGAGGATGGCGCCCGAGCCCTGGCTTGCCGCCGCGGCGGGCTTCGCGGCGGCGGTGGCCGGCGAAGACGAAGCGTCTGCTTCCGCGGGCTTGGGGGGTGGGTCCTTGCGTGCACAGCCAGCGAGCGACGCGGCCAGCAGGGCCGCGGCGAGGAAGGCACGCATGGGATTCACCAGAGGATGCTCTGCACCAGTTCGTCGATCTTCTCGCCCATGGCTTCCAGTCCGTTCACCTTGGACAGGGAGCCGTCTGCCCCCACCTGTTCGGCCAGCTTGGACAGCTCGTCGTCCGGGAGGCTGGAGAAGAGGACGATGGGGATGTCCTGCGTGCCGTACTCGTTCTTCAGCGTGCGACAGATATCCGTGCCCTTGGCCTCGGGCATGTGGATGTCGGTGAGGATGAGGTCCGGGCGCCAGGTCTGCAGCGTCTTCTCGAACTCCATGAGCGTGGAGGTGGCGATGACCTCGTAGCCGCGCGCTTCGAGCACGGCCTTCTCCATCGCGAGCGTAATCTCGCTGTCATCAATCAGGAGGATTCTTCGCTTCTCGGACACGGCGACCTTCCTTCACTCCTTTATCTATCCTACCCCCACGCGCCGCACCAACGCTTTCCCGTGCGCTCCCGGGGCCGGTGTTTCCCTGATTTCGGAAGTCCACCGCCGCACGCTCGCCCGCCGGGTCTCCGGGGACGACTTCTTTCCAGTGAGACATCCGAAAAGGGATAGGGATATGGAAGTCAGCCATGATGCACCGTGACAGATGGACCCTGAGGGCACTCGTCCTGGGACTGGGGCTGCTGTGGAGCCTTCCTGCCGCCGCGCTCAACGCGGGTCTCAACCCGCCGCCCTCCTCGGTGGACCGGAAGACGCCGCAGGCCACCGTGCAGGGCTTTCTGGCCGCCGCGCACCGGGGGGACTACGCCCTGGCGGCGCACTACCTGGACCTGGACTACATCCCCCGCGCCCAGCAGGCGGAGCGGGGCTTCCAGTTGGCCCGCGCGCTCAAGTTCGTGCTGGACCGCAAGCTGCCCGTGGACGTGGGCTCGCTGAGCAAGGAGCCGGAGGGCGACCCGGCCGACGCGCGCTACGACCAGTTGGGCACCATTCCGTTGCAGGGGAACAACGTCCCCGTCCGCGTCCAGCGTGTCTCCTCTGCTGAGGGGGAGATGGTCTGGGTCTTCAGCGAGTCCACGGTGCGGCAGGTGGACCCGCTCTTCGCGGAGTATGGCCCCCGGCTGGTGGGCCTCCTGCCGGCCTTCTTCTTCAGTGACACGGTGCTGGGACTGGAGCCCTGGCAGTGGCTGGGGCTGCTGGTGACGGTGCTGGGCAGCCTGGGCCTGGCGGTGCTGCTGGAGCGCCTGGTCCTGGCCTTCGCCCGCCGTGTGGCGCGGTGGACCCGGTTCACCTGGGAGGAGAATGTGGTCTCCTCGGGGAAGGGGCCGCTGAAGCTGCTCACCTTCTCCGCGCTGCTGGTGGTGGGCACGCTGCTCTTGCGGCTGCCTCGTCCGGCGCAGGGCGTGTTCATCCGGATCGGCTACTCGTTGAGCGTCGTGGCGCTGGCTTGGGCCGTGCTGCGCATCCTCCACGTCTCCGTCGCCTTCGTGCAGAGCCGCGTGTCGTCGGAGATGAAGGACGCGGCACGGGCGCGCAGCGTGAGCACGCAGTTGGTGGTGCTCCGCGCCATCTTCGAGGTGGCCACGTACGTCATCGCCGCGGCGCTGCTGCTCATCCAGTTCGAGGTGGTGCGCAACGTCGGAGTGTCACTGCTGGCCTCTGCCGGTATTGCCGGCCTGGTGCTCGGTCTCGCGGCGCAGAAGTCCATTGGTACGCTGCTGGCCGGCATCCAGCTCTCCATCACCCAGCCCATCAGCATTGGCGACACCCTCATCACCGAGGGCGAGTGGGGCACGGTGGAGAAAATCACGCTCACCTACGTGGTGCTGCGGACGTGGGACCAGCGCCGGCTGGTCATCCCCATTGTCCAGTTCCTGGACAAGCCCTTCCAGAACTGGAGCAAGGGGAACCCGGAGATGCTGGGGCCCGTCATCCTCCAGGTGGACTTCCAGACAGACATCGACGCGCTGCGCGCGGAGCTGCGCCGCATCCTGGAGAACGAGGGCAAGGCCCTGTGGGACGGCCGCGTGGCGACGGTGGTCGTCCTGGACGTGCTGGACCGCACCCTCACGGTGCGCGCGCTGGTCAGCGTGTCGGACTTCAGCAAGCTCTTCGACCTGCGGGCCCTGGTGCGCGAGAAGCTGGTCGCCTTCCTTCGCGCCCACCCGCTGTGGCTGCCCGTCACCCGCACGGAGGCGCGTCCCTTCCCGCCGCCCGAGCTGGATCCGGCGCGGCTGTCCACTTCCCCGGACTCGCCGCCCGCGCCGCCCACGCCGCCTCGGGTGTGAAGGCGGGCTGCCCCCCAGACGCAGTGAGCCCTTGCCTGGGGGCATGGGGTTTTGAATAGTCGGCGCGCCGCGCCGTCATAGCGCTGGAAATTCGCACCTACCGCCCGGGGGAGTCTTCGAGATGATGCGTCATGTCAGGTTGTGTGGGGCCCTTGCGATGGTGGCCGCCACCGTGCCGCTGACCGCCAGTGCCCAATCCCGAGGCCGCACGGACGGTCCAGAGGAGTCCGAGTACGGCAAGGGTGGCTACAGCGGTCCCGGAGGCCGGAGCGTGTCGCTCCAGCTCGACTGGGGCGCGGCCATCAACTCCCGCAAGCCGCCTCGGGGCGCGCCGGAAGGCCCGCCGCTGTTCGTGGGCGCCACGCTGTCGCTGTGGGGCGCGGACTGGTACCAGTTGGACGTGAGTGGTGCCTACGTGTTCGACGGGGGCCGCTTCGTCGGCATGGTGGGCCCGCGCTTCCGGACCTGGGGCTGGCCGTTGGTGTTCACCGCGGGCCTGAAGGCCGGCGCCATCGTCATCCCAGAGGGAGAGGGCCTGCGCTTCGGCATCTCGCCGCAGCTGGGGGCCGAAATCCTCCTGGGCGACCGCGAGAACATCCTCATGGCCCTCAACTACACCCCGGACATCCCCATTGGCGGTGGCGGCGTCACGCACCGGCTGGGCATGTCCGTGGGCTACAAGTTCTAGCAAGGAGGTTTTGACATGATTGCCCAGCTGCTTGCCGCCACGCTGGCGTTGACCTCCAGCCAGGCGCCCGTCTCTGTTTCCGGCCGGGGAAGCCCACAGGTGAACCTGCCGTTTCCGTCCGGAGACGTGCAGACCTACAACATCATCCAGTGGGACCCCAACCAGCTCCCGCGCATCTACGAGCGCTCCGACCAGCTCCCTCTCACCGACGAAGAGCTGACGAAGCTGTCCCAGGCTGGCTTCGAGCCCGCCCAGCTCGTGAAGATGATTGAAGAGCGCCGCTGCGCCTGCGACGCCAGCGCGGACGGCCTCATCCGGCTCAAGAAGGCCGGCGTGGACAAGGACGTGCTGGCCGCGGTGTCTCGGCACGGACTGGCGCCCAACCGCGGGTTGAACCTGCTGGTGACGCTGGACTTCACCGGTGAGAGCCGCAACGCGCGCGAGGCGTTCCTCTACTTCTTCGTGGACGATGGGGACATCACCCGCGTCTTCACCGCCAACATCCCGGAGCTGCTGCGCCGCCGCAACAGCCACGAGACGACGGTGGACCGCAGCGACATCCTCGTCGCGCGCACCGTTCGCCGTGTCCAACTGGCGGGCCAGGTGCCGCTGCGTACCTATGGCAAGCACAACGTGCTGGTGGTCGCCAGCGCCAGCCCCACGCTCACGCATCCGTCCCAGCTCACCGCGCAGGAGCTGTCGCGGTCGCAGCGCTACACCTTCGACTACCCTCGTGCGTCGCTGCAGAACGTCTGCCGCCTGACGGCCGGGTACCGCCGCGACGCGGTGCTCGCCTACAAGTGGAACTTCGAAGGCAGCCGCTTCGAATGCGAATGGAACTAGGAGTGACCCGCACCATGAACACCCGCCGCCTGATTCTGTCCGCCTGTCTCGCCGCTTCGCTGTCCGCCTGCACGGGCCCGCGCGCCTTCACGCGTGGCACGTACGAGGACCCGAACACCATCGAGATGCTGTCGGACCGCTTCAACGAGAACGACCTGCAGCTCATCGCGAAGAAGATGGCGGAGTCGCTCGCCACCTCGCCGCGCTTCTCCCAGCCCCGGCCGGACGGCTCGCTGCCCATTGTCCTGGTGGGCAAGCTGAAGAACAGCACCTCCGAGCACATCGACATGCGCTCGCTGGGCGACAAGATTCAGACGGCGCTGGCGCAGACGGGCCGCTTCGCCCTGGTGGACCAGCAGGCGCGCCAGGACATCGCGGAGGAGTACGAGTACCAGCAGTCCGGCTACGTCGACCCGAACACCGCCAAGGGCCCGGGTCAGCAGACGTCGGTGGACTTCCTGATGACGGGCGACCTCGCCTCCATCATCCAGGAGGTCGGCCGGGACAAGCTCGTCTATTACAAGATGACCGCGAAGCTCAGCAACGTGCGGACCGGCCTCATCGAATGGACGGACGAGAAGCAGATCCGCAAGAAGTTCGAGAAGCGCGGCGTGAGCTGGTAACGGGCGCATCCTTCCATGTCCATCCACTCCCGCAGCCCGGTCCGCCTGAGCGGGTGGGGCGCGCTCGCGCTCGCGAGCGTGCTCCTCCTGTCGTCGGGCTGCGCGGGTGACTATGTCGCGCGCACCCGGGGCGTGCGGTCCGCATACCAGCAAGGGGACTATTCGCGCGCGCTGTCCTCGTTGGAGGCCGCGGCGAAGGAAGGGCCCGAACAGGACCGCCTGCTGGTGTTGATGGACAAGGGCATGGTGCTGCACGCCGCCGGGCAGTGGGCGGAGAGCAACGCCGTGCTCGAGGAGGCGGAGCGGCTCAGCGAGCAGATCGACAGTGTCTCCGTCAGCGAGGAGGCGAAGACGCTCGTCACCAACGAGCGTCAGCGCACCTACCGGGGGGAGGACTTCGAGAAGCTGATGATTTCCGTCCTCCAGGCGCTCAACTACGCGGAGCTGGGCGACGACGAAGCCGCCATGGTGGAGGTCCGCCAGGTCAACGAGCGCCTGGAGAAGATGATCGCCGAGGAGAAGAAGCCCTACGAGCAGCTCGCGATTGCCCGCTACCTGGGCGGCGTCATCCGGGAGGACCAGCGGGACTGGGACTCGGCCTACATCGACTACGCGAAGGCCTATGAAATCGCGCCCCGCGAGGACGCGCTGGCCGAGCCCCTGCTGCGGCTGGCGAAGAAGGTGGGCCGCGACGACATGTACGCGGAGCTGCTGGCGAAGTACCCGGACGTCCCGCACGCGCCGCTGGCGCCGGACGAAGGGCAGCTCGTCGTCGTGGTGGAGGCGGGCCTGTCTCCCGAGAAGCAGCGCGGCTCCAGGGACCCGGGCGGCGGTGGCGACCTGATTGAAGTCCCCACCTACCGGAACCGGGGGCTCGCGCCGCCCGTGAGTGTCGCCCTGGAGGGCCAGTCCCAGCAGGCAGTGACGGTGACGTCCCTGGCGGACGTGGCCGTGGTCCACCTGAATGACCGGATTGGCCGCATGCTGGCGAAGCAGCTCGCGGGCGTGGCCGTGAAGGCGGGCGTGGCGGCGGGCGTGGGCGCGCTGACGAAGAGTGATGAACTGGGCGTGCTGACCTTCCTCGTTCTCAACGCGATGAATGCGCCAGACCTGCGTTCCTGGCTCTCCCTGCCTGCGGAGTTCCAGGTGGCGCGCTTCCGCGTGCCCGCGGGGAATCACACCGTGCGTGTGACGAGCTGGGGGCAGGTGACGGAGCATCCGGTGGAGGTGAAACCGGGCCGGGTGGAGTTGTTGGTGCTCCGGCGCTACTGATTTGGTTTTTTGATGTAGGGTGCGCGCCCCATGTCGCCGGTCCTGGCCACGGTGGCCCTGTATTCCCTCATCATCGTCCTCGGCGCGCTGGCTGGCGCCGTGGTCGTCGTCTTGAACGACCGACCCACCCATCTGGTGCGCTTCCTGGCTTTCGCCGCGGGCGTGATGCTGGGCGCCGCCTTCTTCCACATGCTGCCGGAGGCGTATCTGGGTGGCGGATGGTGGGCCTTCGCCCTGGTGCCCGCGGGTTTCGCCTTCTTGCTGGTGCTGGAGCGCTACCTCGTCGCGCACGCGGGCGAGGACATCTCCCACGGAGACACCATGGCGGGCACCGGGCACTCGGTGCATCCGGGCCACGTGCTGGGGCTCACCGCCTTCCTGGGGCTGTCCACGCACACGTTGTTCGACGGGATTGCCCTGGGCTCGGCGGTGGAGGAGGGCGTGGGGGGCATGGCGCTGCTGGCCATCGTCGCGCACAAGGTGCCCTCCGCGCTGTCGCTGGCCTCCATCCTCAAGACGGAGGGGCGCTCGAAGGTCTCCATCCTGTCGCTGTCCACGCTGTACGGGATGATGGTGCCGGCCGGCGCGCTGCTCTACTTCCTCTTCGACGCGATGCTGCAGTTCGAAAGCCTCGCGGCCAAGGCCCTGGCTTTCTCCGCGGGCACGTTCCTCTACATCGCCGTGTCGGACCTGCTGCCGCATGTGCACCGGCACGGCAAGGACCAGCCGGGCCGCAACGTGCTGGCGCTCTTCGCGGGCCTGCTGCTGATGTTCCTGCTCGCGCGGCTGATGGGGCACCCCGAGCACCCCGGCCACTGAGCGCCCTTCATGGAAAAACGCACCGACTGGTACGAACACCCGCAGTACTACGAAGCCATCTTCGGCACGGACACCGTGCGCGAGGTGGACTTCCTCCAGACGCTCAGCGAGCGCTTCGGCACGGGCGGCAAGCTGTGGCTCGAGCCCGCCTGCGGCGCGGGGCGGCTCGTGGAGGAGGCATCGAGCCGGGGCCTGCGGGTGGTGGGCTATGACATCTCCGAGGCGATGCTGGCCCATGCGCGCAAGCGCCTGACGCCGGCGCAGCGGCGGCGCGTGAAGCTGGGGCCGTCACGCATGGAGTCCTTCTCCGACCCGTCGCTGGAGGGGCAGGTGGACCTGGCGCACTGCCTGGTGTCGACCTTCCGCTACCTGGACAGTGAGGCCGCGGCGCGCCAGCACCTGCTGGGGACGCGGCGGCTCTTGAAGCCGGGCGGCATCTACGTGCTCGGCTTCCACCTCACGGACTACGCGCGCGCCCGGCCCGAACACGAGCGCTGGGTGGGGCAGGTGGGGGAGGACCGCGTCGTCTGCAACACGAACGAGGGCCTTCCGGAGCAGCGGGCGCGGCGCTCGCCCATGCGCAACCGCCTGCGCGTCACCGGGCCGGACAAGGACTGGCTCATCGAAACCCAGTGGTACTTCCGCACGTACAGCAATGCCCAGGCGGCGAAGCTGTTCCGCGACGCGGGCATGCGGGTGCTGGCCGGGTACACCTTCGACTACGACATCAACGCACCTGTGGAGCGCGGCAGCCTCCGGTTGGACCGAGTCTTCGTCCTCCAGCCGGACCCCGAGTCTCCGTCCGTGGACCCTGCCGAGCCTGGGCGTGCGTCCGCGCGGAAAGCGCCCAAGAGGGCCTCGACGCCCCAGAAATCGCGCAAGATTTCACGATGAGGACGTTTTAGGAGGGTTGAAGAGGCACTCCTGGTGAATTCTGAGCGGCCTGCGTTCTGATGGGACGCAGGCGCGTCCTGCTGGAACGCAAAACAGGCCCCTCGTGGTGGCCGCGTTCACCCATCCCCCTGGAATCACACGAATGTCGCGTCTGGCACGGGACGCGCATGTCGTTTTGCCGTGGCGCTTCGGGAAACCGGGCTGCCCCGCAGTATCGGAGTTTCGGGAACGCGGAAGGAGGGGCCGCTCCTTCCGCGTTCTTCATCTCCGCTACACTCCGTCCCCCTGATGTGGTTCCTGACAGAGCCTGTCGGAGGGCATTGGACGGAGGCGAGTGGATGCAAGACGAGATGGCGCAACTCCTCACGGATTTGCGGGGAGCCAAGGACTTCGAGGCCGCGGCTGCCGCAACGCTCCGGCGGCTGCAGGCCGTCGCCCAGGAGGCCGTTGCGTCCAGTCGGTACGCAGCCCGGGGCCGGGTGTTGCGAGGCATCGTCCACCTCCGCCCCGGCGAGGCCTACCGCAGTCTGGCCGCACTGGAGGTAGGGGCTGCGGAGATTACGGATGCCAGTGTAGGCACGCCCTTCTTCACCTCCGCCACGGCCTGGCGCGCGGTGGTGGAGCACCGGTGCGCGGTCTCCATCGACGTGAATGTCGGGACGGTGCAGCCCCATGCGCCCAACGCCCCCGTGACGGGAGACCCGAGCCTGGCGGGCTTCAACAGCCATGAGAGCCGGCAGCGCTTCCTGGGCCGTCATGCGACACACGTCTGCGTGCTTCCGCTGCGCACGCCGGGTGGGGACATCGAGGGCATGATTTCGCTGGAGGCGGACTGCCTGGCCGCGATGGGGCAGGACTTCGTCTGGCTGGAGGCAGGGGACCGGCTCCAACTGCTGGCGGACGTGGCGGCGCCGTACCTGGCCCGGCTGCCGCAGCGGCCCGTGGCCCGGCCGGAGGTGGATGAGTTCCTCCCGGTGGTGGGGCGCTCCATGGCGGAGCTGCTGCCCATCCTCCGCGTCTTCGCGCTGCAGGATGAGACCATCCTCATCAGCGGCGCCACCGGCGCGGGCAAGTCACGGCTGGCGCGCTGGTGCCACGAGCGCTCCAACCGCCGCGGCAAGCCCTTCGAGACACTGGACCTGGTGACGGTGCCGGAAGACCTCCAGATGGCGGAGCTCTTCGGCTGGAAGAAGGGCGCCTTCACCGGCGCGGTGCGAGATGCCCCCGGCAGCGTGGCCCGCGCGGAGGGCGGCACGCTGTTCATCGACGAAATCGACAAGCTGTCGCTCAAGGCCCAGGCGGGGTTGCTGCACTTGCTGGAGTCGCGCAGCTACCGGCCGCTCGGTGAGGGCACCGGTGAGCGGCAGGCGGACGTGCGCTTCATCATCGGCACCAACGCGGACCTGCACGCGGAGGTCCGCGCGGGCCGCTTCCGCGAGGACCTCTACTACCGCGTCAACGTGCTGCCGGTGCGCATGCCGGCCCTTCAGGAGCGCCAGGACGAAATCCCCCTGTGGGCGCAGTACATGGTGAACCGCCGGCACCGCGAGCGCTCGCCGGACGGCCACGCCCGGTTGATGAAGGAGGCGGAGCGGCTGCTGGTGGGGAGCCCCTGGCCGGGCAACCTGCGGCAGCTCGACAACATCGTCCGCCGCGCCTACACGCTGGCCATGGTGGAGCACGCGGACGCCTCGGGCGAGCTGGTGCTGCACGAGAAGCATGTCGCGCGGGCGCTCGACTATGAGCAGGCCCCGGGAGCCCGGCCGCTGCCGGAGGCGCTGCGCGCGGCCGCGCAGGCCTTCGTCGCCGAAGCACGCCGCCGCAATGCCCCGTTGGATTTGGACCTGGCCGATGCCTTCCGCGGCATGGTGCTGGGGCTCGCCATCCGCCAGGTGGGGCGGGACGAGGGCTTCAAGCTGCTGGGCCGCGAGAGCCTGGTGAAGAACCGCAACCACCACAAGGCGCTCAAGCGCGAGTTGGAGAAGGTGGACTCGCTCTACAAGGCACTGGGCGAGGAGGGCTCGCCCTTCTCCGACTTGCTGTCGGAGGTCGAAGCCGTCTGACTCGCGGCGCCCGGGAAGCTACCGGGCGTCGGCGTGGGGGCCCGCGGCGATGCCCGTGGCGCCCCGGGCCAGCTCGTCACACACGAGCGCGTGGAGCCGGAAGGCCATGCGCGCTTCCTGCACCACCTCGCGCGTCTCGTCCTCGGCCAGCTCCAGCCCGTCGATGCGCGAGTGGAAGCGGACGCGGAAGGCCGCCAGCCCGGCCTCGGGCACCGTGCCGTAGAAGGTGGTGCCCTGGCCTTCCGCCAACTCGAAGGCGTCCGTGATTCGCCGCGCCCGGCGATGCCCGCTGAAGACGTCCAGCACGCAGCGTGCGTAGGCGTGCGCCACCAGCAGGTGAGGGGCGTCCTCGGCCACCTCCCGGATGCGCTCGGCGTGCAGCCGCGTCTCCACGCAGGCGAAGGTGTCCGCCCGGGACTCGCCGCAGAAGTACGTCAGGTCCGCTTCCAGCGCGGAGGCCAGCCGCAGCTCGGGCAGCAGCAGCGCGGTGGTGAGCGTGGTGCCCATGACGTGGGGCAGCGCCGCTTCGAACGCCGCGTAGAGCGTGTGGAGCTGCCGCAGGTGGCTCACGTAGTGCTGCGCCCGGACGTACTGGCCATAGATGCCGCCCTCCCACGCGTCGAAGAAGAGGGACTGGATGAACAGCGAGCGCTCCGCCTGCGCGGCCAGCTTCGCCGTGCCTTCCGCCAGCAGCACGGACAGGGGCGCCGGGGTGGCGGCCTGGGGCTGCTGCGGGGACGCAGGGAGCTGGGGCTCCACCAGCCGCTTCACACGCGCGGACACATCCGTCCGCGGCAGCCGCAACGTGCCGGTGGCGCTCACTGCTTCCACCCGCCACCGGCCAGCGTGCTCATCGCGAGGGGCCCGGCGTCCTCGTTCGACAGGGCCTCCAGCGGTGTCCCCAGTTGCTGGAGCGCCTCCGCCAGCGTCATCCCGATGGCGCGGAGGACCTCCTCCTCCACGCGAATTGTCACCGGCCCCATGGCCAGGTGGATGTGCCCGCACGAGCACTGCGTCACTTCCGCGCATGGACCTCGCGCCAGTACCGTCTTGCCGCATCCCTGACCGGGCATCGTTGCTATCCTTGATTTTGATTTTGAGTATCGAAATCAAAATGAATGATGCGCCAAAGGCCGGCGGAGAGCAAGCCCCGGCCTTTTCTCGACTTGCTCCGAGTGTGGGGAAGGAGAACGGCGTGGGACAGCGGGGCGTCAGCGGCCCAGGGGCTGGCGCTGTGCGTCCCTCAGGCCCACCAGCACGCTGGAGCCGCTGTCCGCCACGCGCAGCTCGCCGTAGCGTGCGCCCTCGTAGCGGTCGGCGTGACCTTCCTGGAAGAAGAAGGCCTCTGCGCCCAGGCGGAAGCGCTCCTTGCGCAGGCGGTACCGGAGCTTGAGCTCGCCGGGCGCCAGCGGGGTGTCGGGCGTGTCGAAGCGCACGAAGGAGCCCACGCCATTCGCGTCCAGCCGCAGCACCATGTTTCCGTCCTTGGCGGTGGTGACGGGATTCGCGTCCCGCTCGCGGCTGATGGCGTAGTCCAGCACCATGTAGTCGCCCTGAATCAGCGAGCGCGGGTCGACGGGGGCCAGCTCCAGCAGCACCGGCGTACCCGAGCGCAGCACGTGCTCCTTCTGGACGACGAGCCCCGCGGGGACGAGCAGCGCGAAGGCCAGCCCGCCGAAGATGACCGCCGTGCGCACCATCACCGCACCTCCGACGCCGGGGCGGGGAAGCGCCGCAGCAGGAACGAACGCAGGCCCAGGAACACCAGGCCGCTGCCCATCAACGCCAGCGACTTGGCCAGCAGCGTGAGGCCCAGGTCGTAGTAGTACCAACTGCCGGACGCGAGCAGGTACGCCACCGCCAGCCCCAGCAGCACGTTGCTGCGCCGGTGGAAGCCGAGCACCAGCATGCCCACGGCGGTGATGACCGCCGGTGTATGGGGCGTGAGCACGGCCACCAGCGTCAGCGCCGCGAACACCGCCGCGCCCGCCACGCCGGTGGGCTCCAGCGCCAGCTCACGCAGCACCCGCCACGCCGTGTACAGCGTCAGGACCGTCAGCCCCAGTGTCAGCACCGCATCCGGGAGCGCGGAGACGGTGTCGAAGAGGTGCCGGGCCACGTCCCGCATGCCGCGCGCCAGCAGCACGCCGGGGATGGCGCACGCGAGCGCGAAGGCCACCGGCCCCACCAGCTCGCCCGGGGTTCCCCGTCGCAGCCGGGCCTGCTCCAGGAAGAGGAAGTACATCAGCGCCGCGCAGCCCAGAATCAGCAGGTCCAGCGCGAAGCCGCCCACCACGTGCCAGGCGAGGAAGCCGGCCGCGCCCACCACCCCCAACGTGCTCAGGAAGCGGAGGATGGCGTCTGGGTAGACAAAGAGCAGCACGCCACTGATGACCAGCACCAGCGTCGCGGCGACGTTTTCGTTCTCCGTTTCGATGCCGAAGCTGGCGGAGGCCATGGCGGCGCCGGCCAGGCACTGCGCCAGCGCGAGCTGCTCCACGAAGACGCCGCGCAGCGTGCGGCGCAGCATCGTCGCGCCCGCGCACAGGCCCAGGCCCACCACGCCCATCACGACCTGCTCCTCCCAGAGGCCCGCGCAGGCGAAGAAGCTCAGCACGAAGATGGCGGACAGCCAGGCGCCGACGCCAGCGAAGGCCTTCACGAACCAGGGCACGGCCACGGACTGGCGCTGATGGGCTTCCAGGGCCACGCGGGCCCGGTCCACAGAGTCGGGCTCGAGCTGGCCTTCGGCCTGGAGCGCGTTCAACACGTCCTGCAACGAGGGACGCAGGGCCATGTCAGGACTCCTCCGTGGCGCCGGTGACGCGGGCTTCGTGCCGCAGCCACCACACCGCGAGCGCCACCTGGGCGATGACGAAGAGCGGCAGCACGAAGAGGCCCAGGACTTCCACGTCCTGGTAGGAGTCGAAGACGATGCTGACGGCGCCGGAGGTCAGGAGCGTCATCACACTCACCGCGCCGAGCGTGAGCATGAACAGCTCGCCCTTCAGGTGCCGGTGCAGGGCGTACTCGGCCGCGAGCGAGGCCAGCACCAGGAGGAGCGCCACCACGGCGCCGGTGGGGGCTCGCGCCGGGTGCATGATGAATGGCACCGAGGCGATGAGCACCGGGGCCACCGCCATCACCGCCAGCACCCGGGGCACCCAGCGCGCCTGGAGCCAGGACACGCGCAGGTTGGCGAAGTGCTCGTAGGTGGCCCAGGTGAAGCCGTTGAGCCCGCCCAGGACCACCGCCAGCCAGTAGGTCTGGTCCAGCTCCGTATCCAGCACCTGCTCCCAGAAGAGGAGGATGCCGGTGTTGACCAGCACCAGCGTCAGCAACCCCAGAGGCGCGAAGCGCGACACCGCCACCCAGGGAAGGATGAGCACGGCCCAGCCGATGAACAGCTCATACGGGTCCGCGCCCGTCTGATACGCCTGCCCGTAGACGGCCAGCAGCGCGCCCACGAGCACCGAGGCCGCGAACAGCGACAGTTGCCCGCCCAGCGTCGCGCCTTGCTTCCAGGCGCCCACGGCCGTGCCCGTGATGGCCGCCGCGATGAGGCCCAGCTTCGCGAAGCGGTGCATGTCCGCCCAGTTGTACGCGAAGAAGTAGATGACCCCCGCGAGCACCAGCAGCGCGCCCAGGCCCATCAGCGTGGTGGAGAGGAAGCGCCGCCAGTCCTGCCGCGGCGGGGTGGCCACGGACAGGTGCAGCGCGCGTTCCAGGGTGGTCGGCATCAGGATGCCAGCGTCCGCGAGTGCCCGGAGTCGCTCCGGCGTCGCGTCAAGGTCGAGCAAGGGTTTCAACACGGGCGCAGTCTAGCTGTCCGGCCGGGGAGCGCGTCCATCGGCATGCCTGCCGCCCCTGGCCGGAGAGCGGCCCCAGGGGCATGGTAGGTTGCCGGCCCTCGTGCGCGGCTCGCACATGTGCCAAGGGGCCCTGTCCATGGCGGCGAACCTGGAGTGCCCGAAGTGCGGCAGCGAGCTCGACGTGACGGGGCGGGGCCCGGGCGCCATCATTCGCTGTGCCTGCGGGAACCTGTCAGCCGTCCCGAAGCGCTCCTATTGGGCGAGCCCGCGCGGCGTGGCGCTGGCCCTGGGGGTGTTCTTGCTCTGCCCCTGTGTGGGCATCCTGGCCGCCATCGCCATCCCCAACTACAACAAGCTTCCGGTGCGCTCCAAGCAGCAGGAGTGCAAGGCGAACCTCCGTGGCCTCTACGCCGCCCAACGCAACCACAACGCCGAGCACGGCACCTTCGAGCCGCGCATCGTGAATGCGGGCTTCATCCCGGAGCGAGGCAACCGCTACGCGTACTTCACGGGCACGGGGCCGCTGGTGACGCGCGACGCGGAAGGGGATGCGGTTCCGGCGGACGCCGGTGGTATTGGCGTGGACCGCTCTCGGGACGCGAGCCGCCGAGCCATTACCCTGGCGGACCTTCCTGCTTGGGTGTCCCGGCAGGTGGGCGTCTTTGGCACGTGCCCGGACTGCTACGTCACCATGGGCTGCGCGGGGAACATCGACATCGATGACACAGTGGACGTCTGGCTCATCTCCACGAAGCCGCTCAAGGATGAGTACGGCGAGGCCGTTCCTCCTGGCACCCCGACGAATGTCGTGAACGACGTCGACGGTTGACGGGCCCGGTCCGCCGGGAGCCGTCGCTTCGCCCGGCGAAATCGCCATGGGCGGACGACCCGGAAATCCCGCGCTTTTCGTATCTGACTTTGAGAGCGACCGACGGATGGACGGGCCTGAATCCCGTTCCACCTCGCCCGCCAATCCACAGAAAGGTTTCAACCGTGCGCTCAATGATGAAGCGTCTCTCCCTGGGTGTATGCATTTCCACGTCGATGGCGTTGCTGGGGTGCGGCGGCGAGATGATGGACGCCGACGCCATGGCGGACATGGCGCTGCCCGAGGAGGCCGTGGGCACCACCGCGTCCGCGGTGGAGACGGCCAGTGACTTCCGCTTTCGCACCGCCAACCGCTACGCGGGCATTCACGGCTACGCGGCGGGCTACGGCAACTTTCATGAAGCCAACTACGGCGCGGGCGTGGTGCGTGGCACCATCCTGCTCAAGCCGGGCACCGTGGCGCACTACCTCGCAGTGCCCCGCTCCTCGCTGGGCAACACTGCGCTGAGCAACATCCCGGAGTTGTTCCGCCGCGCGCAGGACTACGGCAACGCGCACGGGTTGGGCATCGCGCTGCCCTCGTTCGAGCAGGGCCTCAACGGCTCCGTCGTGGAGTACGGCGTCCACTTCCTCCACCCCAGCGTCGTCGAGTTCCGCGACGTCCCGGGCTGGGCCATTGGCTACCCGGACGTGACGGACGCCGGGGCCATGATGCGCGCCGCCAGCGACTACGCCTCCTCGAACGGCTTCGCCGGGGGCCTGCCCACCTTCCACTCCGCCATCTACAGCGGCACGAGGGTGTATGGCATGCACCTCATCCGTCCGGGCTACGCCGATTCGCGGGACGTGCTCGCGGACGTGCTGGCGATGCAGGACCGCTTCAGTTCCGACACCGCCACCGTCACGGGCGACAACTGGGCCCGGACGCTGCGGCGCCACGAGGCAGCGCAGGACTCCATCCAGACCTGCACCCACCTGACCACCCTGGAGAAGTCCGCGCTGCGCAGTGCCTACCGCAAGGCCATCCGCCACACGGGCACGAACGAGGCCGGCATCAACGCGCGGGCGGAATTGGGGGGAGACGATGTCTGGATCAACTTCGGCGTGCTCTTCCCTCAGGGGGACACGGAGATTGCCCAGACGCTCATCCACGAGATGATGCACATCGCCGGCTACTCGCACCCGGACCGCCGCAACGGCATCGACACCCCGTATGACGGTGGCCCGTACTACAACTCCGCGCCGCTGCGCGCCGAGCTGTGCATCGCGGGCTTCCAGAGCATCCACTCGACGCGTGAGTCCAGCCGCGAGCCGCAGACGCGCTGAGCGGAGACAGGCTCGGCCGTGGGAGGGCCGAATTCGGGCGTGAACAGGGGCTCCGCGCAGTCCAGGCGGAGCCATCCTCCCAGGCGAGCATCCGCAGGTCAGCGAAGGCATCCCGCGCGGTGAGGGGACCGCGCCTGCGCTGTTCGCATCGGATGGGGAGCAAGGGACACTCCCTGCTATTGATGAGGCGGTTGCGAGGGATGGCTCATTGGCGAGATGGGGGGGGGATAGGGTGTCGCGCTGTCCGTTCATTGGGGGGCGGACATTCACTGGGGGATTCTTCGTCAGTGGTACATCGCCCAGATGGTTCACTACGCCGAGCACGACGCCTATGAGCCTGTCTTCGCGAAGTTGAACCATGAAATTCCGCGGGGCAATCACTTCGCCTTCCTGGCGGGTGTCGAGCCGGCGGATGCGCGTGACACGGCTGGGGCCGCCGCGGTGGAGGACGCCGTCGCCGTGGGCGTGGACGTGGCGACGAACCCGGCCTTGAAGGCCATCCAGTTCGGCGAACTGCCGGTGCTCGTGGCCAAGCAGGTCGGCCTTTCGGGGGAGTGCCCTGACTGTGCCATCACGGCCGCCTGTGTCGCCAATCTCGACCGGGATGGCGACCTGGACGTGTGGCTCATCTCCTCGAAGGAACTCACCGGGCTGGATGGACAGCCTGTGAATCCTGGTGAGCCCCTCCACTTCATGAACGACCTGAAGGACTGACGCGCACGCTTTCGTGAGCGGTCATGCGCGGACGGGCGGTCGCATGCGTCGTCTCCCTCAATCCCGTGAATCGTCGTCGTCCACGAGCATCATCCCGTGCTTCGTGAGCAGCTTGCGCAGGTACACCCGGGCGATACCTGCCTCGCGGGCCGCGCGGGAGATGTTCCGGTCGCAGCGTGCGATGAGGCCCTGGAGGTAGTCCCGCTCGAAGACCTCGATGAGCCGCTCCTTGGCCTCCTTGAAGGGCAGCTCCGCGTCGAGCGTGCCTTGGGGCGACCGGACCGAACCGGAGGGGGCGTCCATGGGCGGCAGAGTGTCCTCGCCCAGATGGATGGCCTGCTCCACCACGTTGCGCAGCTCGCGCACGTTGCCGGGCCAGGGATACTGGGCCAGCAGGGCGCGCGTCTGTTCCGACAGGGCGCTGGGTGGACGGCCCAGCCGCTCCAGCATGGCGTCGATGAGCAGGGGCAGGTCCTCCACCCGCTCCCGCAGTGGGGGCGGGACGACCTTGAGCACCGCGAGCCGGTGATAGAGGTCCTTGCGGAACCGGCCCTGTTGCACGGCCTGCTCCAGGTCGACGTGTGTGGCTGCGACGACGCGCATGTCCACCGTGCGGTAGTCGTTGGCGCCCACGCGCTTCAGCTGCCGGCGCTCAAGCGCGCGCAGGAGCCGGGGTTGCAGCTCCAGGGGCAGTTCGCCGACCTCATCCAGGAAGACGGTGCCTCCCTGGGCACGCTCGAAGGCCCCGGCGCGCTCCGTCTGCGCGCCCGTGAAGGCACCCTTCACGTGCCCGAAGAGCTCGGACTCCATCAAGGAGGGCGGAATCCCGGCGATGTCCACGATGATGAAGGGCCCACCGGCCCGCGGGCTTTCCTGGTGAATCGCCTCCGCGCACAGCTCCTTGCCCGTCCCCGTCTCGCCCTGGACGAGCACGTCCCCACCGCCCGCGGCCACCCGCTCCAGGACGGTGAACAGCTCGCGCATCCTCACGCTGGCGCCCACGAGCGCGCCGAAGTTACGCCGCGAGGACAGGGGCATCGGCCGCTCCCGTGAGTCCTCGGGCACCACCTTGAGGACGACGGTGCCCAGCGTCAGCGACGCCCCGGGCCGCACCTCCAACTCGGTGAAGCGCACCCCTTCATGGAAGGAGCCGTTGCGCGAGCCCAGGTCGGTGGCCACCACCCGTTCGTCCGTCACCTCCAACTGGAGGTGCTGCCGGGACACGACGCGGTCCGTCAATACGATGTCGCACGTCGAGGACGTGCCGAGCCGGACCACCCCCGGGCGCAGGACGTGGCTGTGTCCCGCCTGTTCCCCGGAGAGCATCAGCAGCTTCAACCGCAAGGGGCCGCGTCGCGCCACCGGGACGGGCGCCGTCTGGACCAGCGCGTCCACCTCCGTGTCCATGTCGCCTGGGTCCGCCACGGCGGGCAGGCTACCACCCCACCCAGGCGGGGGAGGGGGTGACAACTGTTGTTGCCACCTGACAACCGCGGTTACCAGGCCCGTCGGAGCGCCTCTCCGGGCGTCCTCCTCTGGAGCGCGCGCCTCGCCTCGGCTCCGGAGGTGCTGGAGCGCCCTGGCACACCCACTGCAATGGCCTGGATCCACTTCGAGAACGACACCACCGAGCCGCCCACCCGCGATGTCTTGCCTTGAATGGCAAGGCACTCTGCGGGTGGGCTTGTTTGTCTTTGATTTGTACTCGCTCCCCTCGGAAGCGCGCGAAAAGTAAATGAAAACACCGCACGAAACACCGCGCGTATCCGACAGAGAATGTTCATGTAGTCAGCGCGCGGGGCTTTTGGCTGAAACAGCCACTTGCCCCCAATCCAAACCATCGTAGCAATCGCTATCAGGAGTCACGACCATGAGCCTGTCCATCGCGAAGTCCATTCTGTGCAACGGCTTCTCCGGCAACACCCGTGGCTGCGGCCCCACGGACCGCTACCAGGCGGCTTATCAGTCGATGGACCCGTCCAAGGCGGCGCAGACGGTGCTCAAGCACTTCGACGCCATCGAGGGCGTGGGCATGAACGCCAGCGGCAAGGGTGCGGGGGACAACAACATCGGGACGTCGGAGCTCAAGCGCGTGGCGGACCCGAACAGCGGCTTCCCGCCCGATGTCCGCGCCGCCGCGAAGTGGATGCTCGACCACCCCATCGCCCTGCGCTCGCTGGACCAGGGCGCCAGCAAGGCCCATGGCGGCAACAATGAGGTGCACCTGAGCAAGGCGGACCTCCAGGCGCGCGCGGGCAATGCGTCGGACTCCGGGGCTCCGCACCGGCCTGGCTTCCCGCAGCGTCCGCCGCTGTTCGGCTCCGGGTTCGGAGGGGGCTTCGGCGGCGGCTGCGGCGGCGGACTCGGTGGCCCGGGCGGCCTGCCCAACCCCCACCGTCCCAACTTGCCGCCGCGGCTGGACCTGTGCGGCCCGCAGTCCCGCCCGCCGTTCGGCGCTGGCCGCCACGAGCCCATGGACGTCTACAAGGCGGCTCAGACGCTCAAGGACCACTTCCACTTCGCCGAGGGCGTGGGCATGAACGCCAGCGGCAAGGGCGCCGGGGACAACAACATCGGCATGTCGGAGCTCAAGCGCGTGGCGGACCCGCGCAGCGGCGCGCCGAAGGAGCTCCGTGAGGCGGCGCAGTTCTTGATCAACCATCCCACGGCGTTGCGCTCGGTGGACCAGGGCGCGAGCAAGTCCAAGTCCAGCAAGGAGGTCCACATCAGCCTCCAGGATTTGGAGTCCTTCACGGCGAAGGCGCCCCGCCGCGAGACGCAGTCCAACCGTCTGGACCTGGCGCAGTTCATGGGTCGGGCGAGCGTCTGGGGCTGAGCCCGCCCGCTGTCCCGGCGGCCCACCCGTCATGGGCTGCCGCGCTGTGCTGGAGGTGACTGGGAGTCGGGCCCTGGGGGGAGCCTGGCTGGCCACATCCTGACACTGGCGCCTCCGGGGGGGAGGGCCCAGTGTCAGGGCATGGCAACCATCGACATCACCAAAGCCAACTTCAAGGAAATCGTCTCGAAGGAGGGAATCGTCCTCCTCGACTGGTGGGCCGAGTGGTGCGCACCGTGCCGCACCTTCTCGCCTGTGTTCGAACAGGCGAGCACGAAGAATCCGGACCTCGTCTTCGGCAAGCTCGACACCGACGCAGAGGTGGAACTCGCGGGGGCTTTCGCCATCCGCTCCATCCCCACGCTGATGGTCTTCCGTGACGGCATCATGTTGTTCGAACAGGCGGGAGCGCTGCCGGCCAACGCGCTGGATGACCTCATCCGCCAGGTGCGCGCGCTCGACATGAACGAGGTGCGCAAACAACTGGTGGATCGCCAGGCACAGCAGGGCGCGCCGTCCCAGGCCTGAGTCGGCACGCCTCTGTGCAGCGTGAAGACGGGCGGGGCCTCTCGGGGGGAGAGGTCTTCCGCCACGTCTTCGTTTCAGCTCAAGACCTGCACCTTGCCGTGGTCATCGCAGTGGCCGTCGTGCGGGTGATGCAGGTGACCGTCCACGAGATAGTCCATGTGGTCCCCGTGCGGCGCGGCCGCGTGGCCACACGAGGGGCCGTGGCGGTGCGTGGCTTCATGGGCACCACAGGCATGCTGCGGCGTGCATTGCGCGGGGTTGCGCGCGTCTTCGGCGAGCGTGCACTCGTCCGTGTGGTCCGAGTGCGGGTGGTGCAGGTGCCCGTCGTGCAGATAGTCCACGTGGTCCTGGTGCTGGATGGCGGGGTGGCCACAGCCCTTGGCATGGACGTGGTCATGGCGCTCGTGCGTCTTGTGATTCATGGCAGCCTCCCTGGCGGCGGTGTCCCTGGATGACACAGCGGGACGGTCGCCATCCCGGAAGGCCAGGACAAGCGCCGCCAGGACGAGCTCCGACTGCCGGACCAGGCCGTGTCACCTGTCCGCCGTCAGGCGCCTGCCTGCCGTGCGGCCGCTAGTGCTCCTGGGGCGCGGCGAGGAACGCCTTCAGTTCGGGGAGCACGCGCTCCGGACGTTCCTGGTGGGGGCTGTGGCCCGCGTCCAGGCGCAGGAGCCGAGCCTGGGGAAGGCGCCGTGCCGCCTGCTCGGCGATGGAGACGGGCAGGGTGTCCTCGTGCTCTCCCCAGACGAGCAGCACCGGCGCCGTTATGGCGTCGAGCTTTTCCGCGCGATGAAAGACAGGCCCGGCCACGGGCACGAGCCGGTTGAAAGCCCGCGCGGCGTCGGGGCTGGCGCCCGGGCGGGTGTGAAGTTCGTACTCCAGGGCGCCCAGCCGCTCACCCAGCGGCGTCGGGGGTGGCGGCATCAGCTGGGCCCAGGCCCATGGCCCCAGCGAGCGCGCCAGCCGTTCGGGACCGGCGCGGAAGAAGAGGCGGGCTTTTCGCGCCATCTCCGGGCCCAGGCCCATGGCATCCACCAGGGCCAGCCGTTCCACCGGTACCCGGCCGCGCAGCGCGAGCTCCAGCGCCACGAGCCCGCCCAGCGAGTGACCCACCACGGCCACCGGGCCCGGGGCGAGCTGGGACAGCAGCGCCTCGATGGGGGCGGTGAAGAAGGCCGCCGCGTCCTCGCCAGTGGCCAGCGGGCCTTCGGGGGTGGACGACATGCCAAAGCCCGGCAGGTCCACCGCCAGCACGCGGTGGCTCCGGGCGAGGACCGTCAGGTAGGTGAACCACTGGGAGGCCGCGCCGCCTCGCCCGTGGAGCAGCACCACCGTGGGGCCGGCGCCCGCCTCCAGGACCCGGAGGGCCCCGCCGCCCGGCAACCAGTGAACCGTCGCGACCACCGCCGGGGCCAGCTGGGCCAGCAACGCGGCTTCCACCGGCCCCACCGAGGGAGCCTTCATGCCGCCTTCCTCGACATCGGCGTCCGCCGGGAGTGGAACAGGGGTTGGCGTGGCGGCTGTGAGTGGTACATGGGGAGGACACTCCAGGAGGGGCGGACGGGCGGGCAACATACTGGAATGCGCGGCCCTCAGC
Organism: Myxococcus sp. CA005; assembly: GCF_006518205.1. Classification (NCBI taxonomy): domain Bacteria; kingdom Pseudomonadati; phylum Myxococcota; class Myxococcia; order Myxococcales; family Myxococcaceae; genus Myxococcus; species Myxococcus sp. CA005. Next base: position 61,248 of record NZ_SRLV01000043.1, read on the forward strand.
GGTGTTGAGCCGGATACCCTGTAAACCCTAGGCTGCCCGCCGCCAGTCCGACACGAGGCGACATGAACACCGACATTCGCGCGCTCACCGAACGCGTGCAGCAGGAAAGCAGCTTCGTCGAGGTCCTCAACCAGGAAACCAGCAAGGTCATCGTCGGGCAGCGCTACATGCTGGAGCGCATCCTCATTGGCCTGCTGTGCAACGGGCACGTGCTGCTGGAGGGCGTGCCCGGCCTCGCCAAGACGCTGACGGTGCGCACCGTGGCGGATTCGCTCAGCGCCACCTTCATGCGCATCCAGTTCACCCCGGACCTGCTGCCCGCGGACGTGGTGGGCACCATGATCTACAACCAGCAGGCGGCGAACTTCACCGTCCGCAAGGGGCCCATCTTCGCCAACATCGTGCTCGCGGACGAAATCAACCGCGCCCCGGCGAAGGTGCAGTCCGCGCTCCTGGAGGCCATGGCCGAGCGCCAGGTCACCATCGGCGACCAGTCCTTCCCGTTGCCCTCGCCCTTCCTGGTGCTGGCGACGCAGAACCCCATCGAGCAGGAAGGCACCTACCCGCTGCCCGAGGCGCAGGTGGACCGCTTCATGCTCAAGGTGAAGGTGGGCTACCCGACGCGCGATGAAGAGAAGGTCATCATGGACCGGATGTCCGGCGGCTCGTCGCCGCGCGCCCAGCGGGTCATCGACCTGCAGCACCTGGTCCGTGCGCGCGAGCTCATCCACCACATCTACATGGACGAGAAGGTGAAGGAGTACATCCTCAACGTGGTGTTCGCCACGCGCGAGCCCAGCAAGTACGGCCTCAAGGACCTGGCGGACTACATCCAGTTTGGCGCCTCGCCGCGCGCCACCATCGCGCTGGCCCAGGCGGCGCGCGCGCATGCCTTCCTGCGCCACCGTGGCTTCGTCACCCCCGAAGACGTGAAGGCCATTGCCTTCGACGTGCTCCGCCATCGCGTCGCCATGACGTACGAGGCGGAGGCGGAAGACCTCACGCCGGAGAAAATCATCCAGCGCGTGTTCGACCGCGTCGAAGTCCCCTGACCCTTCTTCCTCGAGCCCGCCAGGCGCCCCGTGCTTCCCAAGGACCTCATCCGCCGCATTCGCAAGCTGGAGATTCGCACCCGCAAGGTGGTCTCCGACATGCTCGCCGGCCAGTACCATTCGGTCTTCAAGGGCCGGGGCATGGCCTTCTCCGAGGTGCGCCAGTACCAGCCCGGTGACGAGATTCGCATCATCGACTGGAACGTCACCGCGCGCATGGATGAGGCCTACGTCAAGGTCTTCACCGAGGAGCGCGAGCTGACGGTGATGCTGGTGGTGGACGTCTCCGCGTCGAAGGAGTTCGGCTCGCGCGAGCGCACCAAGTCGGAGGTCGCCGCGGAGGTGGCGGCGCAGATCGCGTTCAGCGCCATCGCCAACAATGACCGGGTGGGGCTGGTCCTCTTCTCGGACCGGGTGGAGAAGGTGGTGCCGCCGCGCAAGGGCCGCACGCACGTGCTGCGGCTGGTGAGCGACATCCTCACGTTCCAGCCGCAGGGGCGGGGGACGGACCTGGCCGCGGGGCTCAACTACCTGACGCGGGTGGCGAAGCGGAAGGCGGTGACGTTCCTCATCTCCGACTTCCAGGCGCGCGACTACGAGAAGCCGCTGCGGCTGGTGGGGCGCAAGCACGACCTGGTGCCGGTGGTGGTGGCGGACCCGATGGAGGAGGCCTTCCCCCGGCTGGGCCTGGTGGACATGGAGGACCCGGAGACGGGCGAGCGCTTCGTCGTCGACACCAGCGACCCGCGCGTGCGAGGCCGCTTCGCCCGGGCCATGCAGGCCGCGCGTGACGAGCGGCGCAAGCTGTTCAAGAAGCTGGAGCTGGACCACGTGGAGCTGCGCGCGGGTGATGACCACGGCAAGGCGCTGGCGAACTTCTTCCGCGCGCGGGCCCGGAGGATGGCGGCATGAACCGGCTTATCCCCCTGCTGGCGGTGTGGCTCGTGGTGGCGGCGCTGGTGGTGGCGGCTCCGGCGTGGGCCCAGGCTCCGGCCCCTGCACCGGCGCCCGCGACGACGGAGCAGGTCGAACCGCGGAACCTGTCCGTGCGGCTGGAGCCGCAGCAGGTCCGCATCGGTGACCCCTTCGTCTACGAGGTGGTCATCACCCATCCGAAGGACCACCGCTACGAACTGAAGGTGCCCCAGGAGACGGGGGACTTCGAGTTCCTGGACCAGACGCGCCAGCGCCAGGACGGGCCGGACTCGGCGACCACCACGTTCCGGGTGCGGATGTCCGCCTTCGCCCTGGGCTCGGTGGCGGTGCCGGCGCTGCCCTTCGACGTGGCCACGCCGGAGGGGCCCAAGGCGTTCACGGTGCCGGGCCGCACGGTGGACGTGACGTCCACGCTGTCGCCGGACGCGGAGGGGCAGGGCGCGGACCTCTTCGACTACAAGCCGCCGGAGGAGGTGCCCATCCGTTCGTGGCGCCTGGTGCTCACGGTGCTGGGCGTGCTGGCCGCGGCGCTGCTGGCGTGGGTGCTCTTCCGCTGGTGGAGGAACCGGCCCAAGCACGTGGAGGTGGTGCCGACGCTGCCCCTGGACGTGCGCGCCCGCAAGGCGCTGGACGCGCTGAAGGCGGAGGACCTGCCCTCGCGCGGCCGGGTGAAGGACTTCTACTTCCGGCTGTCCGAAATCATCCGAGGCTACCTGGGCGAGCGCTACGGCTTCGAGGCGTTGGAGTGCACCAGCTCCGAGCTGATGGCGTCGCTGCGGCGCCTGTCCACGCCGGGGCTGCCGGAGGACAAGCTGATGCGCTTCGTGTCCGAGTCGGACATGGTGAAGTACGCACGCGCGGATGCCTCCGCTGACGCCTGCCGCGACGCGCTGGCCTTCGGCTACTCGCTCATCGACACGACGTACGTTCCGCCACCGCCGCCCCAGGCTCCCGACAATGCCGCCGCTCCCCGCGTTCAATAACCCCGAGGCGCTCTGGGGGCTGCTGCTCGTGCCGCTGCTGCTCTGGCAGGCCTGGCGGGAGCGGCGCGCCCGCGCCACGCTGCGCTTCTCCGCGGCGCATGTCTTCGCCCGGGGTGGCCGCGGCTTCCGCGCGTACCTGCTGCCGCTGCTGCCGCTGCTTCGCGTGGCGGCGGTGACGGCGGCGGTGCTGGCCATTGCCCGGCCGCAGGTGCGTGACTCGCGCGTGCGGGACTTGTCGGTGGAGGGCATCGACATCGTGGTGGCGTTGGACCTGTCCACGTCGATGGAGGCCGGTGACTTCCGCCCGCAGAACCGCATGCACGTCGCCAAGGAAGTGCTGAGCGAGTTCATCGCCAACCGGGTGAATGACCGCATCGGCCTGGTGGTGTTCGCGGGCGCGGCGTACACGCAGGCGCCGCTGACGCTGGACTACGGCGTGCTGAAGGAAGTGGTGAAGCAGCTCCGCACGCGCGTGCTGGAGGACGGCACGGCCATTGGCGACGCGCTGGCCACGTCCCTCAACCGCCTGCGGGACTCGGAGGCGAAGAGCCGGGTGGTGGTGCTCATCACCGACGGCGACAACAACTCCGGGAAGATTTCGCCCATGGACTCGGCGAACATGGCCCAGGCGCTGAAGGTGCCCATCTACACGATTCTGGTGGGCAAGGGCGGCAAGGTGCCCTTCCCGCAGGGCACGGACCTGTTCGGCAACACCGTGTGGCGCGACACGGAGATTCCCATCAACCCGGAGCTGATGCAGGACATCGCGGACCGCACCGGCGGCGAGTACTACCGCGCCACGGACCCCGAGCAACTGCGAGAGGGACTCCAGAAGGTGCTCGATTCGTTGGAGCGCTCGAAGCTGATGGAGGGCGGCGCCAGCGCCACCTACCGCGAGGAGTTCCATCCCTTCCTCCTGGCCGCCTTCGGCCTCGCCGCGCTGGAGCTGCTCCTGCGCGCCTCCTTCCTGAGGGTCTTCCCGTGACGCCCGTGGAACCCTGGCGCTTCACCGTGCTCGGTTACCAGGCGGGGCTCGCGCAGCCCCTCTTCCTGCTGTTCGTGCTCGCGGGCATGATGCTGGGCCTGCTCGCGCTGGTGGGGGCGCTGCGGCGCCGCTCGCGCGTGCGGGCGCTCTTGCATGAACGTCACGCAGAGCGCTTCACGCCGGGCGTGTCGGTGTGGCGTCCGGCCACGCAGGGCGGGTTGTACGGCCTGGGGTTGGCGCTCTTCGGCTTCGCACTGGCGCAGCCGCAGTGTGGCACCAAGAGCGAACTGACGAAGCGGCGCGGCATCGACGTGGTGGTGGCGCTGGATGCCTCCAAGTCCATGCTGGCGCGGGACATCCAGCCCAGCCGCCTGGAGCGCGCGAAGCTGGAGCTGACCACGCTGCTGGACGAGCTGAAGGGCGACCGCGTGGGCCTGGTGGTGTTCGCGGGCGATGCGTTCATCCAGTCCCCGCTCACGTCGGACTACTCGGCGGTGAAGCTGTTCTTGCGCGCGGTGGACCCGGAGGTGATGCCCCAGGGCGGCACCAACGTGGGCGCGGCGCTGCGGCTGTCGCGGCAGGTGCTGGAGAACGCGGACCGCGGCTCGAAGGAGCGCGTGGTCGTCCTGCTGACGGACGGCGAGGACCTGGTCGGCGACGTGGCGGAGGCTACCGAGGCGCTGAAGGATTCGGGCGTGCAGGTGCTGGCGGTGGGCGTGGGCTCGGAGTCCGGTGAGCCCATCCCCGTCTTCGACCGGCGCGGCGCGTTCGTGGACTACAAGAAGGACGCCGCGGGGGAGACGGTGATTACGCGGTTGGACCGGGCGGGGCTGACGGCCATCGCCGAGGCCACCGGAGGCACCTTCTATTTCCAGCCCCGTGGCGTGGCCATGTCGCAGGTGGTGGAGCGCATCGACCAGATGCAGAAGAGTGAGCTGGAGAGCCGGGTGACGGTCCGCTACGACGAGCGCTTCCAGTCGTTCGCCATCCCGGGGCTGGCCTTGCTGGCGCTGGGAATGTTGTTGCTGCCGTCGTCGCGCCGGAGGCCGTCACCATGAGCGCCGCGAGGACGCGCGCGGCGCGGTGGCTGACATGGGGCCTGGTGACGTCGCTGGCGCTGCCGTCGCCCGTGTGGGCCGCGGGGCCGCTGGAGCGGGACCACCCGCTGGTGGAGCAGGGCCGCGAGGCGTACACGGCGGGTCGTTTCGAGGAATCGCTGGAGGCGTTCGAGGCCGCGAAGAAGGAGCGCCCCAACGACGTCACGGTGGACTTCAATCGCGCGGACGCGATGGCCAAGCTGGGGCGCATCGCGGATGCGAAGGCGCTGTTCCAGTCGGTGACGGAGTCCAACCGCGCCGACCTCCGGCAGAAGGCCTGGTACAACCTGGGCAACCTGCATGCGACCACCGGAGACCGGCAGGAAGCGCTGAAGGCCTACCGGCGCGCGCTCACGCTGGACCCGCAGGACGTGCAGGCCCGCCACAACTACGAGGTGGTGTTGCGCAACCTGCCGCCGCCGCAGGACAAGGGCCAGGATGGCGGCACGGACGGTGGCAACGACGGCGGCAGTGATGGTGGGCGCCCGGATGCCGGCGAGGACGGCGGCACGAAGGGCGACGGCGGCACGCCCCAGGACGGTGGCACCGATGGTGGCTCGGACGGCGGTGCCGACGGCGGCACGGATGGCGGCGCCAGCGATGGCGGCATGGACGGCGGTGCCGACGGTGGCGACGGTGATGGTGGCAGCGACGGCGGCTCCGACGGAGGCGCGGACGGCGGCGAGCAGGGCCCACCGGACAAGGGCGACGGGGGCGCGGATGGCGGCGCGGATGGTGGACAGGACGACGGAGAGGGCGAGCCCCAGGACGGTGGCAGCGACGGCGGCAGCGCGGGAGAAGAAGACTCGGAGGAATCCGAGGCGGATGGTGGCTCCAGCCAGTCGGACCTGGATCGGCAGGAGGCGGAGCGCCTGCTGGATGCGATGAAGCAGAATGAGAAGAACCTCCAGCTCTGGCGGTTCCAGCAAAAGAAGAAGCAGAGGAAGCCGAATGAGAAGGACTGGTAGCGCCCTCGGCGTGGTGTTCGCCGTGTTCGCCCTGCTGGCCACCGCGCCAGCGTGGGCGGCCTCGGACGACCTCGATTTCTACCAGACGGCGGACCGTGAGGAGGTGGGCACCGAGGACACCTTCCGCCTCACGGTGGTGGTGGTGGACGCGCCCGCCAACGCGCAGGTGAAGCTGCCGGAGTCGGAGGACTTCTCCATCCTCTCCAGCTCGCGCAGCAGCCAACGCTCCATCTCCCTGTCGGGCGGTGGCCCCGCCGTCATCCAGGACGTCACGCGGCACGTGTTGGTGATGCAGGCGACGCGCGCGGGGCGGCTCAAGATTCCACCGTCGCAAATCACGGTGCGCGGCAAGACGTACCGCACGCAGCCCGTGGAGTTGACGGTGAAGGCCGGCCGGGTGGGCGGTGCGCCGTCCCGTGGCGGTGGCCGGCAGCCGGACCCCTTCTCCAGCATCCAGTCGCAGATGCAGCAGATGGAAGAGGCCTTCGGCGACATGATGGAGCCGGACCGGCCCACGATTCCCCGGGGGGACTCCGACCTCTTCCTGCGCGCCAGCCTGGACCGGGACAACGTGTACGTGGGCGAGCAGGTGACGTTGTCGCTCTACATCTATTCGCGCGTGGACCTGTCCAGCGTGGACGCCGTCACCATGCCCAAGCTGGAGGGCTTCTGGACGGAAGAGGTGGAGAGCCCCACGCAGTTGTCGGGCGAGCAGCGCGTGGTGGACGGCATCCCGTACCGCGCCTACCTGCTGCGCCGCCGCGCCATCTTCCCGGTGAAGTCCGGCACGCTGTCCATCACCCCCGCGGAGGCGGACATCACGACCGGCTTCCTCTTCGCCGGCCACCGCGTGCACCGGGTGTCCAACGCGCTCAAGGTGAAGGTGAAGCCGCTGCCGCCCGGTGGGCCGGAGGACATGCCCAACGCGCACGTGGGCAACTGGCGGCTGTCCATGGACGTGTCCCAGACGCGCGTGGAGCTGGGCCAGCCCGTCACGGTGAAGGTCAGCCTGGAAGGGGTGGGCAACGTGAAGAACGTCACGCCCCCCGCGCTGAAGGGCCCCGCCGCGCTCAAGATTTATGACCCCACCACGACGGACAAGGTGTCGCCGCAGCGCCACCGTGTGCAGGGCCGGCGGGTGATGGAGTACCTGGTGATGCCGCAGCGCACGGGCAGCTTCACGTTGCCCGCGCTGGAGTTCACCTACTTCGACCCGCGCGCCCGCAAGTACGAGGTGGCGCGCACCGACCCGGTGACGATTACGGTGGAGGCGGGCGCGGGCGGTGCATCGTCCATCGCCTCGGCGTCGCCTCAGTCTTCGTCGGACCAGGCCAACGAGCAGAAGAACGTGCTGACGGCGGGAGGTCTGCGGCCAGTGCGCTACCAGGCCCGCTTCGAGGCGCCGGGCGTGCCTGTGTGGAAGCGGGGCTTCTTTGTCCCGACGGTGCTGGCCCCGCTGGGGCTGCTGTTGGGCGTTGCGCTGATTGGCGGCGTGCGCGGGCGGCTGGCGCTGCGCTCCGAGGCGGGGCGTGGGCGTCAGCAGGCGAAGGCCGCGCGCAAGCGTCTGGCGGATGCGGAGAAGCTCCAGTCCAGCGGGGACGTGGGGGCCTTCTACGGCGAGGTGGAGAAGGCACTGCACGGCTTCCTGGAGGCACGGCTGGGCATGCCGGTGGTGGGCCTCACCCGCGAGGTGCTCGCCGAGAAGCTGACGGCGGGGGGCGCGGATGCGGAGCGGCGCGCCAAGGTGCTCTTCGTGTTGGAGGCGTGTGACTTCGGGCGCTATGGCGGCGGGGGCGACCCGGCCGAGCGACAGAAGGTGATGGATGCCGCCGCGGCGGCCATGGAGGGCTGGGCGTGAGCGGCTACTACACGCCGGAAGAGGCGCAGGACATCTTCCTCAAGGCCAACGAAGCCTACGCGCAAGAGGACTACGCGGCGGCCAAGGAGGGCTACGAGAAGCTGCTGGCGAACGGCCAGGGCGGCCCCGACGTGCTCTACAACCTGGGCACTACGCACCTGGCCCAGGGGGATGTGGGCCGCGCGGTGCTGGCGCTCGAACAGGCGCGGAAGGAAGGGGGCCAGGCGCCGGACCTGGAAGCCAACCTCTCCGTGGCCCGGGCGCGGCAGGTGGACAAGGTGGTGGGCGCCACCGCGGAAGACGCCTTCCTGCCTCGCGTCGCGGCGGCCACGGACGGCCCGGTGGTGGCCTGGACCTTCCTGGGCACCTGGGTGGCGGCCTTCGTCCTCGTGCTGCTCTGGCGCTTGCTGGGGCGGGGCCGGCGGACGGCGGTGGGTGTGCTGGCGGTCCTGCTCTTCGCGGTGGCGGTGCCGTCAGGGCTGCTCGTGGCCACGCACGCCTACGTGGGGGCCTCGGTGCACGAGGCCGTGGTGCTGGCACCCACGCTGGTGGCTCGCGAGCTGCCTCAGCCGGGCGCCCGTTCCATCTTCGAGGTGCACGCTGGCCTCAAGGTGCGCCTGCTCGAAGAGACGGGCCGCTTCGTCCGTATCCGTCTGCCCAACGGCCTGGAGGGCTGGGCCGAGCGGGAAGGCGTGGCCGAAATCTGAGGCCGTACGCGGAGTGTCGGGACGCGAAAACCTGGAAATGCCTGCCATTCAGAGGGTAGACTGCCTCCGGAGGGATAGCAGGTAATGCCAGGAGGTCGTGGCCCTGTGTTTTCGGTCGAGGCACTCGTTGGCAAGAACCGGTTGGTCATCCGCCTCTGGGGTGTCGTCACGGAGGAGGAAGCACTCCAGATTGGCGATGCGTCGCTGCGCGAGCTCGAGCGGCTCCGGCCAGGCTTCGACATCCTGTCTGACCTGACGGGCGTGACGGAGCTCCCGGAGTCGGGCTCGGGGCAGATTGAGCGCGTCGTCGAAGCGGCCCGGGTCCGCGGCTTTCGCCGGGTGGTGCGCGTGGTGGGGCGCTCCGCGATGGCGGCGGTGCGGTTCCAGCGCAGCAGCCGGAACGTGGGGCACGAGGCCTACCTGGCCTTCTCCCTCGAAGAGGCGGAGCAACTGCTGGAGGGCGGCTGGACATGAGCCCCGGCACGGCGCCGGTCAGCTCCGGCGGCCCGTGAGGCGCGCGAAGAGGCCGCGCTTCTCTTCCTTGCGAGGGCCGGGGGAGGCCGCCGCGAGGCCTGTCACCTTGAGCAGGTTCTGCTGGAAGACGGGATGGGCCGGCTCCAGTGCCACCGCGCGCTCCAGCAACTCGACAGCCCGCCGGTAGTCCTTGCGCTGGTGAACCAGGATGAGGGCCAGCTTGCTGTAGAGCACCGCGGCTTCGGGCGCTTGGGCAATGGCCCGTGTGAGCACGTCGATGGCCCGGTCCACCTGGCCCTCGCGCTCCAACCGCACGGCGCGCTGGAGGAAGTCCTCCGCCGACCCTGGCTCGATTCCGAGCCGCCGGACGGTGCGCGGTGGGACGGGCGGGCT
>NZ_SRLV01000044.1:0-70133 GCF_006518205.1 Myxococcus sp. CA005
GGTCATGAAGCATTCAGTACGCCCCCCCAGCAGCGGCTGCTTCACTCCACGCGCCAAGCGCTTGCGCCAGGGCGCAATCCGTCCGGCCCCTCACCACCCTTCAGGTCCCAGCCAGGGTCTCCACCGCCCCGGCCGGGTCTCCGCTGTATCGCTACGTCTCGAGCGCGTTCGCCACCTGCCCCAACAGGCGAAGACGCGGTGCGTCCAGCTTGCGCACCGTGCGCAGCAGCCGGCGGACTTCCGGGCGCTCGCGGTATTCCGGCGGATCCTCCGCCAGCGTGGGCGCGCCTTCCACGCCCGCCATTCCCAAGAGCACGTCCGACGAGCAGTTGAGCACCAGGCACAGCTTGCGCAACGTGCGGACGCTGGGGAGCATGTGGCCGCGCTCCAGGCGGCCATACACCTCGGTGGCGATGCCAACGCGCTCGGCCACGTCAGCCTGGGTCAGCTCCAGCCGTTGTCGCGCCGCGCGGACCGCGTTTCCAATGAGGGTTGCCAGTCGTTGTTCCATGGCGTGCGGAAAACCTGTCGAAAAGAGGGCTTCGTCCCCCCGCATCCAGGCGGAGAGGCTCCGGGGAGAAGTGACGGCCGTTGGCTGCCTCGTGGAACACAGATTACGAGTGGGGTCTGACATTCCGGGGCTTCCGGGAGGGCCTGCTGGAGCGTCCGGAATCGAGCGCTTCAACCCCTTGAGACGGGCGTGTCTCTCGCGGCCCCCTCGTGCGCGCGGAAGCCGAAAATTCGGCCTGCGCGGTGTTGTCAATGACGGCCCGGGACGCGTTGAAAAAAGCCCTGGTGTTTCCGTGGTTTACGAAGTGAGGACGTCTGACGTAGGGTGGGCCCCCCGGTAGGTACCGGGAATCCGGTGCAAACCCCCGGTGACTCGGATCCGCAGGCCGCGCCGCGTGCCTCGCGGGGAGGCTGTTGAGGTCGTGAGCGACGAGCGTCCGGACGCGCTGCTCAAGAGCGCACTCGAAAAGATCGTCTACTTCGAGGCGCGTGCCCAACAGCTCCACAGCGAGCTGGCTTCGACGCGCGATGAGATGGAGCACCTCAAGCGCGAGGTCGCGGAGACGCACCAGCGCGAGCTGGGCCTGCGCCGTGAGGTCGCGGAGCTGGAGGTCCGCGTGGGTCGGCTCCAGGCCGAACGCGAGGAACTGGCCCGGCTCAACCAGGCCCTGCGCGGCGAGCGGAACCAGATGATGGACAAGCTGCTGGACGTGGGGCGCATCCGCGCCACCGCCCAGGAGCGCGACGACGAGGACGACGACCTGGGGCTCGACCTGGCGTCGTTCATCTCCCAGCTTCGCAGCGAGGTGCTGCTGCGCGGTGAGGCGGGTCCGGTGGCCCGCGGGCTGGTGGTCCCCACGCGGCGCTCGCCGGTGCCGCTGCGTGAGACGGCGGCCAGTGTCCCCGTGACGCCGGCGCCGGTGAGCGAGCCGCCCGTGGCCGCTGTCGTCGGGGGCGACGGCCTGTCTCCGGTGGCGCGTGAGGCGCAGCGCTTCCTGCAGGCGGGACGGTTGGGCGTGAGCGCGGCGCAGCACGCGGAGCTGTCCTCGCACGCGGGTTTCGGTGGGCCGACGGATGAGACGTTGTTCGGGTTCTCCATCCGCGAGCTGTCCGCGCAGGATGGCGCGGCCCGAGTGCGTGCCGCGGAGCGATTGAAGGCGCTGTCACAGCCGGCCGCCGCGCCCGCGCTGGCGTCGGCGCTGCATGCGGAGACGGATCCGACGGCGCAGGTGGCGCTGCTCCAGGCCTTCGCGTCGCTGTGCCAGGAAGAGGGCGCGTCGGTGGTGTCGCCGCTGCTCGCGTCCCCGGTGCCGGAGGTGCGCATCGCGGCGCTCAAGGCGCTCCTGACGCTGGCGCCGAAGGACGCGGCGCCGCATCTGGCGCAGGCGATGAAGGACCCGGACCGCTCGGTGCGCCGCCGCGCGTCGCTGCTGGCGCTGGGCCTGGAAGGGGAGACGGCGCGGCGGCTGGGCGAGGAAGCCATCCACGACGCGGATCCGGAGGCGCGCGCGCTGGCCGCGCTGGCGCTCGGAGCTGGCGCTGGGGAGAACGCGCGCACGCTGCTGCTGGGCGCCTTGGGTGACCGTGAGCAGCGCGTTCGCAAGGCGGCCGCGCAGAGTCTGTCGCGCATCCTGGGGCAGGACGTGTCCTCGGTCGTGGACCTGGACGAGACCCACCGCCGCCGGGAGATTCGCCGACTGGCGACGTTGCCTGTGAAGCCTGTGCGGGCGCGGCTGGAGCAGCCTCGTCCGGTGGTGGCTTCGGTGCAGGCGGTCGCGCCGGCAGTGGCTGTCGCCGCGGTGGTTCAGGCGCCGGTGGCGGCGGTCGAGCAGCCCGCTCATGCGGTCGCCGCCGTGGGGGCTGCGAATCGGCAGGCCGTCACCGTGGGCCTCGCGCAGGGCGCTGGTCCGGTGGGGCCTGTGCAGGGGCGAGCAGGCCCCGTGGGAGCGCCGGTGGCTCCGACGCCCGCGCCAACGCCACAGGCCGTTGCTCCCGTGCAGCGTCCGCCTGCGCCAACTCCTCAGGCCGCCACTCCGGTGCAGCGTTCGCCCGCGCCGCCGCCACAGGCCGCCGCTCCCGTGCAGCGTCCGCCTGCGCCAGCTCCGCAGGTCACCCCAAGCCATTCCAGTCCCGCGCAGGCTCCGCGCGCTCCGGCTGCTCGCCTGTCCCCCGTCCAAGCGGCCTTGGTGGCCATGGGCGCGGTGCCCGGGCAGGCCGCCCCCGCGCCGCGTGTTCCCGCTGCCGCCGCAGGGCCGTCCCGTCCGGCGGCCCCCTCGCGCCCCAGTGCGTCACCGGTGGAATCCCTCTGCTCGCAGATGCTGGCCGAGGTCCGCGTCGCCGTCCGAGGCCGCTCGCTCGTCGAGCTGGCGGTCGCGCTCTCGGCGCCCTCGGAGCTCGCCCAGGAGGCGCTCACTCTGTTGTCCGCACGGGGAGCGGTGATTCGAAGGGGGCACAAATACTTCGCCGCTTGAGGCAAGGTAGCCGTCCCGCACGTCTTTCGAAGGGTCGTCCATGGAAGCGCCGACGTACAGCTCCAAGCAGGTCGCCGAGATGCTCGGCGTGTCCCCGAAGCAGATTCCGGAGGAATCGCGGAAGGACGCCTACACGCCGGACGACATCTGGGAGCTGCGCACCACGCTCGACCGTTTCCCGGCGCGGCTGGGCCACCGCCGCCAGCTCTTCCTGAACTTCAAGGGTGGCACCGGCAAGACGTCGCTGTCCACGTCCTACGCCTGGCGCCTGGCGGAGCTGGGCTACGCGGTGCTGCTCATCGACCTCGACAGCCAGGGCCACGCCACCAAGTGCCTGGGCTACGAGGGCGAGGACTTCGAGAAGACGCTCCTGGACGTCCTCGTCCGCAAGACACCCCTGGCCAAGGTCATCCAGAAGTCCTCGCTGCCCAACCTGGACTTCGTCCCGTCCAACCTGACCATGTCCACGGTGGACCTCGCGCTGATGCCCATGGCCGGCCGCGAATTCAAGCTGCGCAACGCCCTCAAGGACGTGGAGGCCCAGTACGACGTCGTCGTCTTCGACGCGCCGCCGTCCTTCGGCCTGCTCAACCTCAACGCGCTGATGGCGGCGAACGACTTGTTCGTCCCCGTGCTCGCGGACTTCCTGTCCTTCCACGGCCTCAAGCTGCTGTTCGAAACGGTGCAGAGCCTGGAGGAGGACCTGAACCACGTGCTCGACCACGTCTTCATCGTGGTCAACTCCTTCAACGCCACCTTCAAGCTGGCGAAGGAGGCGCTGGAGGCGCTCCAGACGCACTATCCGGAGTTCCTGCTGCCCACCATCATCCGGCAGTGCACCAAGTTCGCGCAGGCCTCCAGCGAGGGGCGGCCGGTGTTCGTCGCGGACCCCTCGTCCAAGGGGGCCAACGACATCCAGGCCATGATTGACAACATCCTGCCCCGGCTGGTGGCCGCGGCAGCCGTCGCCCAGACGAAGGGCACCCAGCAGGCCGGCTGAGAACCATGAAGAAAGCCTTTGAACAGAACGTGTCCCGCGCCAAGCCGCGCCTCCGCCTGGGCGCGCTGACGGGCCTCGTCGACCCCGTCGAGCCCACGCCTCCCGAGCCCGAGGCCGAAGCGACCCCCGAGCCCGTCGCCGAGGCCCCCGACCTCTCCGCCGAGGTACGCGCCCGCATCGAGCGCGCCCGCACCCCGCGCCCCAGCGCCGCCCAGGCCATGGACGCCGCCCTGCGCGAGCCGGACGACGCGCCCGTCTACGAGGAGCCGCCGCCGGAGCCCGAAGCGGTCGCCGACGTGCCCGTGACGTACGGGGCTCCGCCGGAGGCGGAGGCGTTGCTCGACACCGAGCCGCACGCCGGGCCCGTCACCTTCGCCGCGCCGCCTCCTGCGCTGCACTTCGACGCCGTCAGTCCTCCTCCGGAGGCGCACCCCATGACGCAGGCCTCGGCTCCCGTGTCCATGCCGCACGTCACCGCCACCGTCGCGGAGCCGGTGGCCCGTGTCGAAGCGCCGCCCACCGAGGTGGAGGTGCAGCGGCCGGCCCCGCCGCGCGAGGACGGGCAGGACTCCTCGGCCCGCCGTGAGCGACTGAAGGCCCGGCTCAAGGCGGTGCGGGAGAATCCGCGCCCGGAGCCGCTGCCCGCCACCGTGGCGGAGGCGGGTCAGCGCGCCGTGGAGCGCATCACCCACCTCCAGGCGGAGCTGGTGAAGGTGAAGGCGCTCAACCTCTCCCTCACGCAGGACCTGGAGGTGTCGCGCCGTCAGGCGGAGAAGGCCACGGAAGAGGCCCGCCTGCGCATGGACGAGGCGCGCCGCCTGTCCTCGGAGATGGAGGGCCGGGTGAAGCTGCTGGCCGACCTGGAGCGCGAGCTGTCCGCGCTGGAGGGCGAGCGCGACGAGGCGCTGCTGTCGCTCCAGGAGACGCGGCAGGCGCTTCAGGCCGCTGCCAAGGAGCGCGAGGCCCTGGAAGAAGAGGTCGCCCGCGGCAAGCAGTCCCTGGTGGACAGCCTGGCCGAGGAGGAGCGGCTCGCCGGTGAGCTGGAGTCCGCCAAGGACGAGTCCACGTCGCTGCACCGCGCGGTGGAAGCACTCCAGGGAGAGCGCGACGTGCTGGCTCAGCAGGTGGCCTCGCTCACCGCCGAGCGCGCCGAGTTGCTCGAGGCGCGCAAGGCCCTGGAGTCGGTGCACCGGGCCCTGAGTCAGGCCACGGTGCGCTGAAGCCGCCTGGCTACTTCCCGTCCTTCGCCACGCCGCGTGGGTTGTTTCCACCGCGCACGGCGGCGAAGGCGGGGCTGAGCGGCGGCGAGCGGAGCCCTTCGGTGGCCAGTCCACTGAAGGCGCCAGCCGGCTGTTTCAGTGCCTGGACGTGCGCGAGGATGTTGCGCCGGCGCTCGTCCTTCCCCGGGTGGTTGGCGAAGGTGCTGCCCCCGTCCTTCGTCTTGGCCAGCAGGGCGAGGTAGTCGTCCGGCGTGTAGCCCGCGGAGAGCATCAGCTCGACGGCGATCCGGTCCGCCTCCAGCTCCTGCTCCTTGGCGTTCCCCTTGTCGATGAGGTCGATGGTCTTCTCGCTCAGGTGGCCCAGCAGGCCCGGGTCCTGGTCCAAATCCAGCGTCCCGTCGCCGTTGCGGCCCGCGGAGAGCACCTTCACCGCGGTGGGGGAGAGCACGGCCTCGCCGTAGGTGACCAGCTCGCACGTCTTCACCTTCGCGTCGCCGTACTGGTGGATGGCGTGCTTGAGCGTGACGTGGGCGATTTCGTGCGCCAGCACGCCGGCCAGTTGTCCTTCGTTCTCCAGTCCCTGGAGCAGCTTCCGGGTGACGAAGACGTAGCCGCCGGGCGCGGACATCGCGTTGAACTGGGACGTGTCCTGGAGCACGCCGAAGGTCCACTCGAGCGTGGGCCGCGCGGATTGCGCCGCCAGGTTCTTCCCCACGACGTTGACGTAGCGGTGGAGCGCGTCGTTGGGGCCGTCCAGTAGCAGCCCGCCACCCCGCCGCACGAAGTTGATGGCCAGCGCGCCGCCCAGGGCGTACTCCTCCTGCACGCTGGGGGCGGCGCGCAGCTTCTTGCACGTCTTGGCTTCCGCGGACGCGGCGCTCAGCTTCCCCAGGATGTTCTCACCCCGGGTGAGTGAGGACGCATTGAAGCCCTTGCAGGACGCCGTCAGCGCGCCCAGACCCACCAACGCGAGCACCTTCCAGCCCGTTCGCATCATCGGTTGCCGCTCCGCTTGTTCGTCCCGGCCTTCGCGACCGTGTCGCTGGCGCCCACCACCGGGAAGAGCCCCGCCGCCGTCACGTGCGCGGCGATGTCCGCCGTGGACACGGACTTCGCCAGCGCCTCCAGCGCCTTGATGTCCTGCACGGCCTTGCCGTGGTCGCCGCCCTTGTCCTTGCCGTACTGCTCCGCGCCGGGACTGAGCGCCTTCACCGCGGCGCCACTGGCGACGAACTTCTTCGGATCCACCTGCTGGGTGCCATTCCCTTGCGTCACCAGCTCCATGTTGGGCGGCGTGGTGGACAGGTTCGTCTGGAACACGAAACCCTTCTTCCCGGTGGCCGTGGTCACCCGGTGCCACTGCTTGTGCTTCGCATCCGCGCCGCCCCACGTCACCCGCTCTCCGGGCTGGAGCACCGCCACGGCGTTGTCCGAGCCGGACGGGCTCACCTGTACGCGCGTGTTCTTCGCCTTCACGTACAGCGGCTCGCCGACCTTCACGGCCGACGCTCCCGCCGGAATCGCCAGCGCCAGCAGGGCGGTGGTCCACGCCACCCGCGTCTTCATCCCCATGTCTCCCCGACTCCTTTCCGCACCGCTCACTTGTCCAGGTTCGCCACGCCGTCGAAGTCCTGCGGCGGCGCCTTCACATATCGTTGACAGCGCTCCAGCAACGCCTGCGTGGGCCCGTCCTCCGGGTCCTCCGCGCGGCGCGCATTCAGCACCGCTGCTGCTTCCTCGAACCGCGCCGCGCGGTAGAGCGCCAGCGCCGCGTGGTATCGCTCCACCGTCTTCCGCTTGCGCGCGTCCAGCCCGCCCTTGAGCGCGAGCAATTCGTACACGGTGACGGCCTCCGTCTTGCCCGCCACGCGCACCCGGTCCAGTTCCCGCACCTCGATGTGCTCGCGCGCCAGCTCGTACGTGCGCGGGCCAATCATGATGACGGAGCCATAGGCCTTGTTCGCGCCCTCCAGCCGCGCGGCCAGGTTCATCCCGTCGCCAATCGCGGTGTAGCTGAAGAGCTGCTCGCTGCCGAAGTTGCCCACGAAGTTGACCGCGGTGTTGACGCCGATGCGTGTGTACATGTCCGGCAGCCCCTGGGCGCGGAACTCGTCGCGCAGCCGGTCCACCGCCGCCTTCGCCGCGAGCGCGCCCTTGCAGCCGCGCAGTGCGTGGTCCGCCTGTCGCATCGGCGCGCCGAAGAGACACACCACGGCGTCACCGATGTACTTGTCCAGGCACCCACCTTCCTTCAGCAGCGCCGCGCTCACCCGCGTCAGATACGTATTGAGCAGGCGCACCAGGTTGCGCGGGTCGTCCTTGAAGCGCTCGCTGAAGGTGGAGAAGCCTCGGATGTCGCTGAAGAAGGCGGTGATTTCGACATTCTCCCCATCCAGCCGAGGCAGCTCGCGCTGGGCAATCATCTGCTCCACCAGCTTGGGCTCCATGAAGCGGCTGAAGGCCTGCCGGATGAAAGCCGCCTCCTCGTTGGCCACCAGGTGGTTGAAGGCCACCGCACTGACGCTGGCCAGCACGCCCGCCAGCGCGGGCAGGGCGGTGAGCACGTAGGTGTTCGTCAGTCCAAGGGCGGGGCCCGTCACCCAGCTCATGCCGGCGTAGAGCCCCAGCGGCCACGCAATCTCCAGCGGCGTCCAGCGCGTCGTCATCAGCAGTACCACCGACACGAAGGCCACCGCGAAGACGAGCGCCAGACTCACCCCCAGCGGTGCGCGGGTGATGAAGCGGCCGTTGCCCAGGAGTGTGTCCAGCACCGCCGCCTGTTTCACCACGCCGGGCTCATGCGACGAGAAGGACGTGGCCTTGACGTCGTTGAGGCCCACCGCGTTGCCGCCAATGATGACCACCTTGCCGCGGAAGACGTCCGGCGGCAGCCCCGTGGGTTGGCCCTGTCCCCGGTGCACCCATGCGTCGAGCACGGAGATAAGCGGAACGCTCGTGAAGCGGTCATGCAACTGCCCGCCGAAGTCGATGCCAGCGCTGCCATCCGCATCCACGGCGTAGGTGCGCGAGCCCAGGCGCAGCGTGCGCCCGGAGAACTCAATGGCGCTGGCGCCCAACAGGCCCGCGGCCACGCGCACCGGCAGCGTCGCGAAGGCATTGGGACCATCCGAATAAACGAAGCGCGTGCGGCGCATGAAACCGTCGGCGTCCGACTCCGGCTCCACCAGCCCGAAGCCATCCACCGCGCCCACCAGCACGGGAATGGGCGGTACCGGGTGGCTGGGGAGCCGCTCCCCCGAGGACGTCGCGTAATCCAGCGCGGGCAGCGTCCGGCCGTTCGCGCGCACCGGAAACGCGATGGCCCGGGCAAGCTGCTCCGGAGAAGCGGAGGGAAGGACCGCCTCCAGGGCGCCGTCCTCGAACGTTTCCGCGCCGGCTTCCTCCGGGAAGGTGTCCTCCTCCTGAGTGGGGCGGTCCACCGCCACCGCCGCGCCGAAGTCAGCGGGGGGCAGCAGCGGCGCGTTCGCGTGGGTGGAGACCCCCAGGTAGAAGGGGATGGACGTCTCCTGGAGCACCTGCGCGAAGGCCAGGTCCATGGACTCGTCCGTGCCGCGCTCGTCCATGACGGCGTCGAACACGATGGCCCGAGCACCCTCGGCTTCCAACTGTTCCACCACGCGCGCCCAGAGGTTGCGGCTGTAGGGCCAGCTTCCGAAGTTGAGCGCGTACTGTTCGTTGGCGCGGATGCGCTCCAGGCTTGGCTGGTCGATGGTGACCAGCACCACCTGGGATGACACCTCGCGTCGCGCGGTGAATCGCGTGACGACGGTGTCGTACGCGGTGCGCTCCGCTTCCTCCAGCAGGCCGCCCAGCTTCGCGTCGAAGTGAAGGCAGACGGCGGCCAGCGTGGTGGCCAGCACCGCCACGCCCAGCATCAGCCGCCAGTGGTTCTGCCACCGTGAACGGACCGTCTTCCAGCGCTCGCCTGCCACGTCCCCCTCTTGCGAAGCGTGCTGGAGTGGACACTACCCCAGCGGCAGGGGCATGGGCAGTCACCTCGCATGTCCGGGCGTGTCGGCCGTGTACTCACGGAGAAACCCGAGATTTCAGTGGGTGCCCCAGCAGGCATCCGGGCGGGCCACTGGAGCCTCTGACGTCACCCCTCCCTGGCCTCACTGACATATCGAGCTGGCCCGCGACCTGGGCCATGCCACGCTGGCGGACCGCTTCCAGCTCGCGCTGGATTCGGAGGTGCAGCACCTCCTCTGGGTGCGTGGCTGGCTGGCCGCGGATGTAATGCTCAAAACGACGAGCCCGGCTCCTGGAGGAAGACGGTTTCCTCCGGAGTCGTCGGACGTCCCAGCGTCACGTTGCGATGCGGGAAGCGGCCGAAGCGCTGGATGACGTCCCGGTGTTGCCGGGCGTAGTCGAGCGCTGCCCGGCTGTCCGAGTGATACAGCGCGAGCACCTCGAAGAGGGCCACTGACAGCCGCTGGTCGTTGACGGACTCGCTGTGCTCGAAGGGCAGGTACATGAACCACCGCCACAGCGGCGGCAGGGCCATGTCCAGGCCTCGCGCCAATCCGTGCCGGGCCACCTCGCGCGCCCGCGCGTCCGAGGCGAAGGCCTGGGGCGTGCCGCGGAAGAGATTGCGCGGGAACTGGTCCAACAGCAGGAGCAGGGCCACGCAGCTGCGAGGCTCGTCCCGCCAGTCGTCCAACTCGCCCTCGGCGGCGCGCTCGACGGCGGGCAGGAAGCGGCGCCGGCATTCATCATCGAAGGCTTCGTCCCGCAGGAACCACCGCTCACGTGGCTGCCCGAACCAGAAGCTCAGGATTTCCTCTGCGCTCGCCATGAGACGCCTCTTCGTCAACGAGGGGAAGCCGCCTTGTACACCGGCGCCAGCCGGGGTGGCGGCTGGGAGGCGTCGGTACCACCTTCCACCCGACACTGGCGGGTGCTCCGCCAAGGGAGGACGCGGATGGACTGGACGCTGGAGCCGACGACGCGAAACATGCCTGACCCGGTGCGGCGCACGGCGCTCAACCCCACGCTGCGCAAGGAGTCCGTGGTGGCGCTGGGCGTCTTCGGCGCTCTGACGTTGGGCGCGGCGGCCCTGGGCGCTCGCGTCAGCTCGGCGGACACGCGCTGGTACCGGCGTCTGCACAAGCCCTCGTTCCAGCCGCCACCGAAGGTCTTCGGTCCGGTATGGACGGTGCTGTATGGCCTCATCGCCCTTTCTGGTTGGCGTGTATGGACGGCGCCCGCGGGCGCGGCCCGCTCCCAGGCCCTGGCCTGGTGGGGCATCCAGATGGGATGCAACGCCGCCTGGTCCTGGCTCTTCTTCGGCAGACACCAGCCGCGCCGCGCCCTGGCGGACAACCTGGCGCTGCTGGCCAGCGTGACGGCGTATGTCGCCGTCACCAAGGATGTGGACCGCCCTGCGGCCTGGATGGTGGTGCCGTACCTGGGCTGGGTGGGCTTCGCCAACGTGCTCAACGCCGAAATCGTCCGCCTCAACCCCTGAGCCACCCTAGTTGCGCAGCTTCGACGGCTTGGGCGGGTTCATCGCCAACACGGTGGCGAAGTAGCGGGCCTGGCTCTCTGTGGTGCAGCGCACCTCCTGGATGCGTCCGCCCACCTTCACGCGGACGAGCCAGCCTTCATTGTCACGAGTCCAAGCAGGCGTGTCGGTCGTCATGGTCATCCTCCCTCGAGGTGCATCCTCCGCCTTTCGATAGAGCAGCCGCCATGCCAGCGCCGGAAGCGTGCGAATCCAGGCGCTTCCCCCCGCCTCTTGGCCAATGGAAGACACCCACACCTGTCATTTTTGCGGAAGGCGGGGTGGCGGAGTTTCAGTGGATGAGCTGTCCGGGTTCCTCGACGTTCGGCTGCGCGGGAGCGCCCGCCATCAAGGGCAGGGCGACGTGGAAGGTGGAGCCATGGCCTGGCTCGCTCTCCACCCAGATGCGCCCGCCGTGGCGCTCGACGATGTCCCGGCTGATGTAGAGCCCCAGCCCCAGTCCACCGAAGGAATGGGCGGAGGCGTTGCGCGCCCGGAAGTACCGGTCGAAGAGCAGCTTCTGCTGGTCCGGAGGGATGCCGATGCCTTCGTCGGAGACAGACAGGAGCGCCAGCCCGCCGCGCTGGCGCAAGCTCACGCGCACGGTGCCGCCATTCGGGCTGTACTTGAACGCGTTCTCCACCAGATTGGCGAGCACCTGCTCCATCCGGAAGGGGTCCACGTTCACCTGCACGGGCTGCTCGGGCGCGTCGAACCGCACGGTGTGGTTGCCGCGCTGGGGCTCGAGCTCGTGGAGGACGTGCTCCACCAGTCCTTCCAGCCGGGTGGCCTCCCGGTGAAGGGCCAGTCGTCCCGCCTCGATGCGTGAGGAGTCCAGCAAGTCGTTGATGAGGCTGGTGATGCGCAAGAGGTACAGGCGCGCCTGACGCAAGGTGGAGGACTCCACGAGCTCGCCACGCGCCAGCCGGCGCTCCAGCGTGGCCAGCCGGAGGCTCAGCGGGGTGAGGGGTGTCTTCAGCTCGTGCGAGGCGATGGACAGGAAGTCGTCGCGCACGCGGATGGCCTCCTGGGCTTCACGGTACAGGCGCTCGCGCTCGCGCTCCGCGCGGCGGCGCTCGGAGATGTCCTCGACGATGCCAATGCCGCCCTCCACCTGTCCGGCCGCGTTGAAGCAGGGGGCGAAGCGCACGTGGACCGGCGTCTTCCTGCCTGAGGTGATGGCGCGGTACTCGCCTTCGTACTCGCAGGTATGTCCCGCCAGCGTCTCCCGGACGCAGTGGAGGATGCCCTCATCCCGGAGCGACAGGAGGTTGAGGCCCACCAACAAGCGCTTGGGTGAGCCGATGATGCTCACGAACAGCTCGTTGCACGCGATGACGATGGCACTCCGGTCGAAGTAGATGATTCCCATGGGCGCGTGCTCCACGACGGTCCGGAAGAGCGCGTCGCCAGGAACGCTCTCCGACTCGAGTCCGTGCAGCGTGCGCTCCACGGGCTCGGCCAGGGTGTCGACGACCTCGTGCAGGCGGCGGAAGTTGAGGACGATGCGCTCATCCCGGCCTTTGCCGGAGGCGCCCACCGTCAGCTCCACCATGATTTCAGCGCCGTCCTTGCGACGTGCGAGCACCCGGGTCGCTCGCCCTCCGAGCGCGGCCCGCCGGGAGAGCAGGTGGCGCAGGAGGCTCACGCCTTCGTGGCGGTGCAGCCGCTGGGGAAAGAGCCGGGACGCCGGCTGGCCGATGAGCTCCTCTCGCGTCCATCCCAGCAGGCGCTCCGCGGCGGCGTTGAGAAAGCAGACGTTCTCACCGGCGTCGCAGGCCACGAAAGGGTCCACGGCGGCGTCCAGCCACGCGCTGAGTTCGTCGATGCCTGAGGCCATGCTCTCCTCGGAAACCCGCTGGTCGTCGTTGCCAGCGTCCCGGGACATGGGAGCTCGAAACGCCTCGACGCGAAATGCGGAGGGCGTGTCCCTTTCCATACAAGTAGGTATTGGAGGCACAGCCCGCGCCGTCAACGTCGATGGTCGGCGTGCGGACGCCAAGTTCGACGTGCAGGCGAGCGAGCGGGCCCCTGTCTAGCGGCGCGTGGCCTTGCGTTTCCGGCCACCCGCCTTGCGTGCGGCTGTCTTCGTGCGCGCAGTGACCTGCTTTCGCGCCGGCTTCGCGCCCCCGCGCGGTGGACGCGGCGGTTCGGGGGGCTTCAGCGAGAGCCCTTCCAACCGCTCGCGCAAGGCCCGTGTCTCCTCCTTGAGGCGGTCCACCTCTTCGCGCAGCGATGCCACCTCGCGGACTTGCGGTTCACCTTCGCGCAGGAAGCGCACCGTCTCGCGCGCCGCGCGCCGGGCGACGGCATCCAACAGTGGCGTCTGCTCCAGCGCGGGCACCAGGCGTGAATCCCCCAGCGTGCGCGCCGCCTCGAAGACGCCCATGCGCACGCGGAAGAGCGGGTCGCGGAGCAGCTCCGCCAGCAGGTCCACGGCCTCGCGCTTGCGACCCGCGACCTCCGCCAGCTTCGCCACCGCGAGCGTGGCGGCGCGGCGCAGCGGAGCCGCGTGGCCATAGGCGGTGCGCGCCAGCACCACCGAGAAGGCGGCGGGGTCCTGAGACTCGGCGAGCCCATCCACCGCGCCCACGGCGATGACGTCCTGGTACGAGGGCCGGGTGCTCGCGGCCTCCAGGACGCCCAACGCGTCCGGCGCGCGCACGCGGCCATAGCTGCGGGCGGCCTCCGCCTCCACGAAGTAGCTGGTGTCACCGCCGTTCACCAGGGCGCGCAGGCGGGCTGTCACCTCCGCATCGCGGCGGAACTCGCCCAGCGAAGCCACCACGGCGCGGCGCACGCGGGGATGCTCGGTGGACAGCGCGTCCAGAAGGCGCGCGCGGGAATCGGGGGTGCGGATGCGGCCCAGGGACTTCGCGCACGCGGCGCGAGTGCCCCAGAACAAACGCGCGTCCGCCAGCGCCGTGCCCAGCGCGTCCACGGCGCGGGGGCTGCCGTCGCGTCCCAGGGCCACGGCGGCTTCGGTGCGCGCGCGCATCTCCGGCGCGGCACGCAGCTCGTCCATCCAAAGGCCCGCGGACTTGTCCACCGTCAGCGTGCCGAGCACTCCGCGCCGAGGGTCCACCCGCACCTGCGAGGGCGCGCTGGGGCAGGGCAGGTGGAACGCGTGCTCCGCGTCCGTCACCTCCAGCCGGTGGACGGTGTCGCGGCCGTCCACGGTGAGCGCCACATCCAGCGGCAGCCGGAAGAGGGGCACGCCGTCCGCCGTGGACTGCGTCTGGCGCACCTGGAGGCGCAGCCGCGCTTCCTCGGCGTCGTAGCGGACGTCGACCTTCAGCTCGGGGTGGCCGGGCGCGAAGATGTACTGGTCGAAGAAGGCGTCCAGGTTGTGGCCCGTGGCGTCCTCGAACGCGCGGGCCAGGTCCACCGTCTCCACGGAGCCGTGGCGGTGTCGCGCGACGTAGTGGCGCAGGCCCTTGAAGAACAGGTCATCGCCCAGCCGGCGGCGCAGCTCGTGGAGGACCAGGCCGCCCTTCTCGTAGAGGTGCCGGTCGAAGACATCCATGGGCGCGTGGAAGCGCCGCGCGACAATGGGGCGGGCATAGCGCTCACGCGCCTCGCCCAGGTAGGCCTCCAGGTCCACGAGCCGGTGCTGGTCGGCCTCGTCTTGCCCGTCGGCGCGCTCCTTCCAGAGCATCTCGAGCCAGGTGGCGAAGCCCTCGTTGAGCCAGCCATGGGGCCAGTCACGGCAGGTGAGCAAGTCCCCGAACCACTGGTGGGCCAGCTCGTGCGAGATGAGCGGCTCGGCGTTGTAGTCCGGTTGGGCGCGCGCGTCGTGGAGGACGGTGTCCGTGAGGCTGGTGGCGGAGGTGTTCTCCATGCCGCCCAGGATGAACTCGGTGACGAAGACCTGGGCGTAGCTGCTCCAGGGGTAGGGCTCGCCGGTGACTTCCTGGAAGACGCGCACCATCTCCGGCGTGCGGCGCACGCAGCGCAGCGCGTCCTCTTTGCGGCCCTTGGGGAAGAGGTAGCGCAGGGGCACCGTGCCAGCCGTGTCGGTGGCCTCCTCGAATTCACCCACCACGAGCGTGACGAGGTACGGGGCGTGCGGCTGCGCCATCCGGTAGTGCTGGGTGCGGCGGCCATCGTGGACGCGGTCGCTTTCCAGTGTGCCGTTGGACAGGGACGTCATCGCCTCGGGGAAGGTGGCGATGACCTCGGACGTGGCCTTCTGGGCGGGCGTGTCCAGGCAGGGGAACCAGGCACGCGCGTCGATGTCCTGGCCTTGTGTCCAGGCCTGGTGGGGACGGTGCGGATAGGCGGCGTCGGGCGCCCAGAAGTAGAGGCCGCGGCGAGGCCGGGCCGTGTAGCGGATGGCCACCTCACAGGCCTGCCCGGCGGCGAGCGGCGCGGACAGCTCCACGCGGACGTGGGCGCCGGAGTTGGAGAAGCGCGCGGCGCGGCCGTCTACCTGGACGTCGGACACGTCGAGGTCCACCGCGTCGAAGGTGAGGGTGTGGACTGGACGGACGGCGGAGACGCGCGTGGTGCACAGGCCGGTGATGCGGTGGGTGTCGAAATCGAGGTCGACCTCGATGCGGACGTGCTCGGCGCGGACCGGCCGCTCGGCGGCGTAGTGCTCGGTGGCGCCAGGAAGGGAGAAGGGACGGGGGCCGGAGGGGACGGACTCGGAGGCGTGACGGTGGCAGCAGCGCATGGGCACCGGGGACTCTTCCGCAAGCCCGCCTCACCGTCGAGGAGGAGTGCACCCGGGGGCCGATGAGCGTCGTTTATCGACGAAGTCATGAAGATGACGCCAGGGTCGCGCCCCTCCCCACTGGGGCGTTCATGACATGCACCTGAACACACGCGGAACGGCGTCGACCGGGTAGTCTCTGACCACCGTGCAGTGGGTCCTCTTCTTCTCCGATAGACAGGTGCGTGAGCAGCTCTTCGCCCGGGTGGATTCGACCCGTGGGTTGTTGCTGGTGACAGGGGTCCGGCACGGCGCGGCCATGCGTCCTCCGGAGGTCCGTGAGCCCTTCGCCACGCTGGAGCGGCTCCACGGCGACGTGTTGTCACAGGTGCTGGTGGCCGATGAGGGCACCTCGGATGGCATGTGGAGAGACCCGCTGGGGGACCTGGGCGACCGGCTCCACCCCGGCAGCCGGGATGACGCCTACGCGGCGTCCACGGGCTACCTGCTGCTGCGGGACGGCCGGCCCGCGGCGGTGGTGCGCAAGCAGGGCACTCCGTTCGAGGACCTCTGGTTCCTGCAAGAAGCCCTGAGCAGGCTCACCCCTCGCGTGCCCCCGCCGGACCCGGCCCAGCGGCCAGGACGTCGCCGCGCGGAGCCCGCGCCCCGCTCACCCCCACGGCCCGCGAGCGGTGGCACGAACGCCCGCGCCACGGGCACGCGGGAGCGGACCGGCTGGGACGATGAGGCCACGCCGCCCCGGGGTACGCGCGTGCCGCCGCCCGAGCCGCCGAGGAAGGACCCGTGGACGGTGCTGGGCATCGCGCCCGGGACGCCCCTGGATGTGGCGCGCAAGGCCTTCAGGGCGCTGGTGGTGCAGTACCACCCGGACAAGGTGGCGCACCTGGCGCCGGAGTTCCACGCGCTCGCCGAGCTGCGCACGCGGGAGATTCTGGACGCGTGGGAAGAGGTGGAGCGAGCGCTGTCCGGAGGGGCGTGAGCCCGCGTGGCTACAGCAGCAACGACGTCGGCGGAGGCGTGATGAGCGTCTTGCCGCTGTCCAAGGCGAAGCGCGCGACGATGGGCATGTGGTCGGACAACCCGTGGAAGCGGCTGCGGAGGTCCCCGAAAGGAGACGTCTCCTGCGTGTCGAGCCAGCGCACGCCCGCGCCGGAGAACACATGGTCCAGGTGCATCCGCATGTGCAAGAAGCCGGCGGTGGGGAAGCCGCGCGACACGTTCGGGTCAATCTGTCCCACGGCGGCCTGTGCGCAGGTGAGCCGGCCATCGGTGGTGAGGTAGCGGTATACGGGCGACGCGGGCGGTGAGTTGAAGTCTCCGCACACGATGTAGGGCTCGTCACCGGTCAGCCCTTGCATGAACTCCGTCAGTTTGCGCGCCTCGTGGAGCTGGTTGACGCCGCCGCCCATCTTGTCGCGCGTGGCCCAGAACTCACGGGCGAAGGGCGTGGGCAGGCTGAGGTGGGTGTTGAAGATGTGGAAGGGGTGCCTGTCCTCGCGGCGCAGCAGGCGCATGTGCGCGCAGATGCGGCTCTGCTTCCGGTCCTTGAGCCGTTGGACGTGGTGGTGGGTGATGGCCTGGGGGGCGCCCACGTTGTGCGTGGCCACCTCCAGCTTGCGCGTGTTCACCAGCACCGCGAGCCCAGTGGTGTAGAGGGACACCTCGCGGAGCTTGTAGTGGTGGGCGCGGAAGTAGAAGGCTTCGTAGGGCATCTCCCGGCCCAGCCTGTCGAACGTCTCCACCATCCGGCCCATGAAGGCGGTGAGCTGCGTCTCGCCCGGTTGCTTGGGCCGGTCGGCGATGTTGCTGCGCAGCGAGGACGTCTCCACCTCTTGCAGGCAGACGACATCCGGCAGCGGGTCCAGCGACGCCAACGCCGCAGCGACGCGCCGCTTGGGGCCCACGGTGCTCGCCAGGCCGCGGAGCATGTGGCCGAAGTAGCGGACGTTGTAGGTGACGATTCGCAGCGGGGATGGGCTCATGGGCAGCGCGCTGGCCCCTCCAGTGGGCCTCGGGAGGAAACTACTAACCGCCAGGCGCTCCGGCTTGGGATGGCGTCGGGCACCTGACACTCCTCGGGCCTGCCTGCACGGCCGTACTGCTCGTGCGGGGAGACGAGGTCACCGCGCCGAGATGCTCTTCATCTGGCAACGACTGGAGCCGGGTTCCAGCCACCCTATGGTTTTCTGCTGAGGGTTCCGGGCCCGCGAGGGGGGACGGCGCTCGGCGACTGGTGACGGGTCATCAGTGGTGTAACCGAGGGAGGGCTGTTCATGCGGGGATACATGCGGGGGGTAGCAATCGCATCCATGATGGGGCTCATCGGGTGCGGCGAGGACGACACGTATGTGTATGACATGTCGCTGGATGCGGCGGCGCTGAGCAACGTTCCGAACGAGTGCTCGGGCCAGCTCAAAGCACAATTTGAAGGAGACGGCCCGGCGACTGGAATCGAGGCCCAGCAACAGTGGCGCCTTCAGCGCGGGGAGATGGATTCGATGACGCTTGAGATGCCCGATCTCAACATTCGGGCTCCGGGTATCACTGGGTACAACGTGGACGCGGACGACGAGCCGGACATCTTCCACGGTTCAGTCGGCGCGGACGGTGGTTTTCAGTTCGTGCAAACCAAGGTGACGAACTTCGGGTTTGAATGGGGGGCTTACCAGGCGTTCAGCATCGTCATCACGAACAAGCACCTGGACGACACCATCCACGGCCATCTGTGGTTCCGAAGTGAGCACCTGGTCGCGCCTCCGGTAGCGGATTGGGATGAGGCGGAATGCGTCGTGACCATCCCTTTCACGGGCAAGCGCGTGAAGGAGTAGGCTCCGCCGCTCGCGCCACGGGGGCGCGAGCCCTGTGACGGAAGGAGCGGAGACCGATGCGTGGAGACCAGTGGGGCGCCATGGCCGCCGTGGTGATGGCGCTCACGGGATGCGGCGAGGACGACACGTACACCTACGACGTGACGCTGGACGCGGAGACGCTTGCCCAGGTGCCGACGGAGTGCAGCGAGTTGGTCGAACCTGCCCAGGGCCCCGCGGTCGGCCTGGACGCGCAGCAGCGCTGGACGATTCGCCGCGGGGAGATGGACTCGATGTTCCTCGAGGTCCCCGACATCGACTTCCAGACGCCGAACAACGCCTACGTCATCAACGGCGACGGCGAGCCGGACGTGCTCATGGGCTCGGTGGGCGCGGACGGCGGCTACCAGTTCATCCACATCCAGACGCGCCTGGATGAGGAGCACAAGCTGTCCGCCCTGGGCAACGAGCACGCCTTCCGCATCGCCATCCACAACAAGGACCTGGATGACACCATCCAGGGCACTGTCTGGGTCCGCAACGAGCACGTCGAGCGGGACCCCGTCAACGGCTCCACGATAGCCTCCGGCTGCGCCTCCGCCGTCCGCTTCACCGGCCGCCGGGTGACGGAGTAGCGCGCTTCATCCGCACCACCGTGTCCAGCAGGTGCTCCAGCGCCGCCTGGGGCTCGGTACACAGGCCGGAGTGCACCGGCCCCGTCTGGATGATGGTGCTGCGAGGCGCCACCACCCAGTGCCAGCGCTCCTTCTGGGATAGCTGGCCAATGGGCCCCGAGCCCTTCCCGCCCTCACACACGCGACGGAAGCTCTCCAGGTGGCCGCGAATCATGTCCACGTCCACGTCGGGCCACAGCGCCTTCAACCGCGCTTCGTCCGGCTCCACGCGCACGCCCAGGAAGCGCTGGGTGGCGCAGAAGAGGACGACGCCCGCGTTGATGAACTCCTCGCGCTCCACGCGCGGGACGACGCGGATGATGGCGTAATCAAACGAGCTGGGCGCGGGCACGGTCCGCCTCCTCGATGAACGCGGGCACGGCTTCCAGCCGGCGCAGCAGCCAGGTGGTGTAGGCGGCGCGGTGCGCCTCGGCGGTGGGGAAGGGAGACTCGGTGCTCGTGAGCCACGCCTCCGGAATGGCCCCGACAATGCGCTCCACCACCTCCCGGGTGATGCGCGCGCCCAGGTGCTTGCCGGCCTCCGTCAGCGCCGTGGCCCACGGCAGCAGCACGTGGTCCTTGATGGGCGCGAAGCGGCCCTGGCTGCGCGCCTCCCAGTCGTCCCACGAATGGTGGAAGTACAGCGAGGCCCCGTGGTCGATGAGCCACAGGTTCCGGTGCCAGGTCAGCATGTTGGG
Source organism: Myxococcus sp. CA005 (assembly GCF_006518205.1). NCBI lineage: Bacteria > Pseudomonadati > Myxococcota > Myxococcia > Myxococcales > Myxococcaceae > Myxococcus > Myxococcus sp. CA005. The sequence goes on from NZ_SRLV01000044.1 coordinate 19,583, forward strand.
GTTGCGTGGGGTCCGGTCCACGTTGGTGATGTACGCGTCGAAGGCGACGATGCCGGACGCCTCCGCCGCGGTGGGCGCGGGGTCCGCCACCGGGTCGAACGTTACCGACGCCGGAAGGTAGTCCAGTGCCAGGTTGAGGCCCGCGCTGGCCTTGAGCAGCTCACGAATCTCGGAGTCCGGCTCGTTGCGTCCCAGGGCCGGGTCCAACTCAACCAGGACGAGCTCCGGCACCCGCAGGCCCAGCTCCCGGGCCAGCTCTCCGGCGATGAGCTCGGCGACGAGCGCCTTGGCGCCCTGTCCGGCGCCCCGGAACTTCACGACGTAGAGCCCTGCGTCGTCCGCCTCGATGATGGCCGGCAGCGAGCCGCCCTCCCGCAGTGGCGTCACGTAGCGCGTGGCGGTGACCGTCCTTGGCATTCCTGACCTCCCGTCCTCTCTCCTGGCGCCGTCCCTGGGGCGTCGGGCCGCGTCGCGGCATGTAGCATGTCGGCCGGGGGAGGCGCTGACGCCGCCTCGGGCTGATCGCTGGAAACTTTGTCCGACACAATGCGACAATCATTTATCGGCGTTTTTTTCTGCCCCCCACGGAGCTCCCCCCACCATGGAAATCTCTCGCAAGCCGAAGTCGCCCGTGTCGCAGTCCACTCGCGCTGGTGACACGGCCAAGCCGGCCGCTGCGGCCAGGCCCGTGGAGAAGGCGCCGGTCCAGACGGCGAAGGATGGCTTCGACTCGGCGCCCACGGGTGGCGCGCGGGGCTCCAACTTCGTGGACCGCCCGAAGGGCAACTTCGTGGACCGCCCCACGGGCCTGCCCCAGGGCACCCCGTCGGCGCTGCCGGCCTCGGCCTTCACCTTCGGCTCCGGCCACGTCGCCGTCCGTCCCTTCGCGGCGAGCGCGGCCCGCGCGCCCGTGACGCTGACGGCGTCCGCCACGCCCAGCGCGAAGGTGAACGACCTCCAGACGACGACGTCCACCGTGTCCTTCGACCAGGACGTGAAGCTGGACTCGCTGAAGCTGAACCTGGATCTGGCGCACACCTTCAAGGGTGACCTGGTCGTCAAGCTGACCAGCCCCTCCGGCAAGACGGAGACGCTCCACAACCGCAAGGGCGGCAGCGCGGACAACATCAAGGGCAGCTTCGACCTGGCCGCCTTCAAGGGCGAGTCCACCAAGGGCACCTGGACGCTCTCGGTCGAGGACAAGGCGCGCCGCGACACGGGCACCCTGAAGAGCTGGAGCCTGGACGCCGCCGGCCAGACGACGGGCACGGGCCCCATCGAGGAGCCGAAGCCCCAGCTCTCCGGCCCGCCGGTCATCGCCGTGTTCGACGGCGGCGTGGACTTCAAGCACTCCGACCTGGATGACGCGATGTGGGTCAACCCGAACGAGGTCGCGGGTGACGGCATCGACAACGACGGCAACGGCGTCAAGGACGACATCTACGGCTACAACGTCGGCTACAACAGCGGCGACGTGATGCGCGGCAGCGGCACGGACCACGGCACGCACGTGGCCGGCATCATCGCCGCCGAGGACAACGGCGAGGGCAACACCGGCGTCGCCGCGGGCAAGGCGAAGATCATGAGCCTGGGTGGCCTGTACAACGGCGCGGACCTGCTCACGAACTTCGAGCGCGGCGTCGACTACATGGTGAAGATGAAGACCGAGCACGGCGTGAACATCCGCGCCGTCAACGCGAGCTTCGGCAACGAGTACCGTGACGCGGCCTCCGTGAAGCGCTGGACGGACGCGGTGCAGAAGCTGGCTGACGCGGACATCCTCCTCGTCGCGGCCACGGCGAACGGCTACGGCAGCAACCTGAACGACGTGGCGGACATGCCCGCCAACATCGACCTGCCCAACGTCATCACCGTGGCGTCCATGGACAAGAAGAACGACAAGCTCGCGGACTTCTCCTCCTACGGGGACAAGGTCGTGGAGCTGGCCGCGGTGGGTGAGGACGTGCTGAGCACCGTCCCGGGCGGCGGCTGGGAGGAGATGAGCGGCACCTCCATGGCCACCCCGACGGTGGCGGGCGCCGCGGCGCTGATGTTCGCCGAAAACCCCAATCTGACGGCCGCGCAGGTGCGTGACCTGCTGGTCCAGACGGTGGAGGTGGACTCCGACCTCAAGGGCAAGGTGAGCACCAGCGGCAAGCTGGACATCGAGGCCGCCGTCGCCGCCGCCAAGGCCACGCTCGAGGACGACACCGCGGTCGCCGGGCGCTGAGCCGGACCTGAGGTGACGCAGTGAAGAACTCCCGGTGCCCAGGTGCCGGGAGTTTTTTCGTGCCCGATTTGATTGCGCACAATTTAATTGCGTCCTATTTATCTCGCATGTCGATGGATGACCCGCTCAGCCTGGACCGGCAAATCTGCTTCCCGCTCTACGCGGCGGCCCGGGCGATGACGCAGGCGTATGCGCCGCTGCTGTCGCGGCTGGGCCTGACGTACCCGCAGTACCTGGTGTTGCTGGTGCTGTGGGAGACGGACGGGGAGACGGTGAAGGGGATGGGGGAGCGGCTGTACCTGGACTCGGGGACGCTCACGCCGCTGCTCAAGCGGATGGAGTCCCAGGGCCTGGTGCGGCGGGAGCGGAGCGCGGAGGACGCGCGCTCGGTGCGCATCTACCTGACGTCCGAAGGGAGGGCCCTGCGCCGCAAGGCCACGTCCATTCCCGAAGCGATGGCCTGCAAGTTGGGGCTGACGCTGGAGGAGGCGACCCGCCTGCGCCGCGACGTCCAGCGCCTTTTCGAAGTGCTTTCGCAGTCTCACGTTGATTCCGCGAAGTAACGCTCAAGGAGAACACCATGGCTCCCGTCGCTATCTCTCCGCTGTACAGCACCTCCGCCACCGCCCACGGTGGTCGCAACGGCCGCGTGAAGTCGGAGGACGGCGTCCTGGACCTGCCCTTGGCCATGCCCAAGGAGCTGGGTGGCGCGGGCGGCGCCGTCACCAACCCGGAGCAGCTCTTCGCGGCGGGTTACTCCGCCTGCTTCGAGAGCGCGCTGCGGCTGGTGGCGCGCATGCAGGGGAAGAACCTGGGCAACGACGCGGGCGTGCGCGCCACCGTCACCATCGGCAAGACGCCGGACGGCGGCTTCGGGCTCGCGGTGGAGCTCCAGGGAATCCTGCCGGGAATCCCCAATGACGAGGCCCAGAAGCTGATGGCGGCGGCCCATGAGGTGTGCCCGTACTCGAAGGCCACGCGCGGCAACATCGACGTGAAGGTCTCCGTCGCTGGCTAGTCGCACGTGGAGTGTTCATGAGGGCCGCGCAGGCGTTGGTATCGTGCGCGATGTCGGATTCCTCGCTGCCTGCTTCCGCGCCTCGTGCGTCGCTGGCCCTCATCGTGACCGGGTGGCCATGTCATTGGTCGGCGCGAAAGGAAGCCAGAGCACGCGCGCGCTGTTCGACGAGCGCGCGCGTGCCGGGACACAAGGCGCCTACGGCGTGACGCCCGGCACCCACACGCCCCAGGCCGTGAGCTGCGTGCCGCCACCACCGGGCGTGACGTGGTCGAGCAGCGGCTGGAAGCGGGCCTCGTGGGCCAGCCCCGCTAGCGCATCCTCCCAGGGGTCGGCGGCGTAGGCCTGGACGCGGACGTTGTTCGCCTGGGGTTGCGCGGTCTCGAACTGGAGCACCGGCACGCGGTGCGTGCCCACCGTCAGCGTCTCTCGCTTCGCCGGTGCGAGGCCCTCGGGAGCAGGGGGCCATTGCCGTGCGTCCAGTGACTCCCAGATGCGCGCGAGCACCGCCTCCTCCAGGGGCACGGCTTCCGCCTGGGCGAAGTCCGGGCACGCCGCTCCCGAGGTGGGCGGCGTCACTTGCTGACGCAGGATGAAGCCTCGCTCCGCGGCCTGGCAGGTGCGCAGCACGGACGTGGTGCCTTCCGTCTCCATCCGCATGTCGAACCAGGTGCCCGGCCCCCAAGGGCGGGCGAGCGTCGGAGGCAAGCCGGTGCCACCCTCCTGTCCCTGGCGCGCTTCCACCAGGGTGAGCTGTGAGCCGCCGCCCATGCCGAAGCCAGCCAGTGTGGTGCTCGCGTCGAGCAGGCCATTGGTGAGGTACAGCGGCCCAGGTGTCGCCGCGTAGAGGCGGTTCTCCAGGGGCCCGTCCATCATCCGCTTGTCGTTGAGGTAGCGCTTCGCCTCCCAGTGGCGGCCCGCGGCGGTGAGCTGCTCGGTGCTCTGCTTGCCCTCGCGGGGGACCTCCAGCGCACGCGACTCATCCGCGCGCACGGGCACCACCAGCGGCCGCGCGAGCATCGGCCGCCGCGACGGCGCGCCGCCATCCTCGGTGAAGTAGAGCGTCACCCAGACCCAGGGCAACTCCACCGCCACGACCTCCAGCGTCACCACGCCGGCCACCGCGGCCTCTGGCACGGTGCCGGGCTGCTGCCGGCCCATGGCCTTGCGGTTGGCGGAGAAGGAATACGCCACGCGGTCGCCCACGCGTGCCCGCAGCCAGGGCGAGTTGCCGCGCCGCGTTGGCGCCTCCGTCGCCGTCTCGGTCTCCGACTTCGTCTCCGTCACGGGCTCCTGGGTGGAAACTTCCGGCGGCGCGGTGGTGTCCTCGGAGGGCGTGGTGTGGGGCTCCACGCTCTTGCAGCTCGTGCCAAGGGCCAGGGCCGCGCACAGCATCGCGGAGCGGGACAGGGAGGAGGCGACAGGCTTTCGCATTCGGGCAACCTCGGCGGTGAGGGGCATTGCGTCACCCCTGTCCAACCTTGATACACCGGGGTGCTGGCCCGCCCTCAACTTTCTGGAGTTCCGCGTCCCATGACCACGAACCTGCGCATTCGTCGTGTCGTCCTTTACAAGCATGGCGTCGGCTACTTCGAGCGCCGGGGAAAGGTGAGTGGCAACGACACGCTCCACCTGGACTTCAAGGCGCGTGACATGAACGACGTGCTGAAGTCACTGACGGTGCTCGACTTGTCGGGCGGCTCGGTGTCGGCGGTGAGCTACGACTCCACGAAGCCGCTGGAGCAGCTCCTGGCGGAGGCCACCATCCGCATCCCGGAGGACGGCAGCCTTACGGCGCTGCTGGGGCAGATCAAGGGCGCGCGCGTGCGGGTGCGCGTGGGCGGCGCGCAGGTGGAGGGCTCCATCATCGGCCTGGACTCGCTGGCGGTGGCGTCCGGTGAGACGAGCCTGATGCGCCCGTTCCTGTCGCTGCTGGTGGGCGCCTCGCTGCGGACCTTCGACATCCTGGACGTGTCGGAGCTGGAGTTCCTGGACGAGGCGGTGCGCAAGGATTTGGAGTTCTACCTGGCCACGGTGCTGTCCTCGTACAAGAAGGACTCCAAGCGGATGGCCATCCTCACCTCGGGCCAGGGCGAGCGCGAGCTGTTCGTCAGCTACGTGGTGGAGTCGCCGGTGTGGAAGACGAGCTACCGCATCCTCCTGGACGAGGGCGAGCCGCCGCTGCTCCAGGGCTGGGCGCTGGTGGACAACACCGGTGACGAGGACTGGGTGGACGTGAAGCTGTCGCTCATTGCCGGGCTGCCGGTGTCTTTCGTGCATGACCTGTACAACCCCCGGTACATGAAGCGGCCGGTGGTGGAGGTGACGACGGAGGCCGCCGCCGCGCCGGTGATTCCGGAGGAGAGCTTCGGCAGCGCCGGGGACATGATGATGGAGCAGGAGATGGCCGCGCCGATGATGTCCGCCATGCCCGCCGCGGCCCCCATGGCCGCGCCGCGCCGCTCTCGGGCGGAGAAGGCCATGGTGGGCGGCCCTGGCCGTGGAGGCCCGAGTCGGCGCGAGGCCATGGAGACGAGCGCCGCGGTGACGACGCTCACGAAGGAGGTGGGGGACCTCTTCGAGTACGGCGTGGACCGTCCGGTGACGGTGCACCGCAACCAGAGCGCGCTGGTGCCCATCCTGCACAAGCCCTTCGAGGGCAAGCGGGTGCTCCTCTACAATCGGGCCACGCGTGAGAAGAACCCCATGGCGTGCATCGAGCTGAAGAACACCACGGGGCTGACGCTGGAAGGCGGCCCGGTGACGGTGTCGGAGGACGAGCGCTACGTGGGCGAGGCGATGCTCGACACGATGAAGCCGAATGACCGGCGCTTCGTGCCCTACGCGGTGGAGTTGGGCTGCGTGGTGTCGATTGAAGACCGCACGGAGGACGGGCCGGTGTTCCGGGTGGCGGTGAACTCCGGGATGCTGGTGGCGGAGTATTTCCACGTGCGGCGCACGATGTACCTGTCGCGCAACAAGGGGCAGCGGGCGCAGGTGCTGTACGTGGAGCACCCGCGCCAGGGCTGGGAGCTGGCCAAGGATGCTCCGGAGCCCGCGGAGACGACGGACGGCTTCTGGCGCTTCAAGCGGGAGCTGGCCGCGGGTGCGCAGGACTCGCTCACCGTCACCGAGCGCACACGGGGGCAGCGCCAGTACCTCATCTCCAGCATGGGGCTGGACCAGGTCTCCTACTTCGTGTCGCAGCGCTTCGTTGACGAGAAGATGGCGGGTGCGTTGAAGGAGGTCGTCACGCAGCGCGAGCAGGTGGATGCGCTGGCGAAGGACGAGCAGCGCCTGCAGGAGGAGCGCAACCAGCTCTTCCGGGACCAGGAGCGCATCCGCTCCAACATCGAGTCGCTGAAGAGCGGGGCATCGCAACGCGAGCTGGCGGACCGCTTCGTGTCCAAGCTCAACGAGCAGGAGGACCGCCTGGAGGCCATTGCCAGCGAGTTGGAGAAGCTGGCGAAACAGCGGCAGGAGGCGCAGAAGGCGCTCAACCGCCGCATCCAGGCGCTCAGCTACACGGCGGACCTGTAATCCGCGGTGGGCTGCCCGGACCGCACCGGGCAGCCTTCGCTACCCGGAGACGATGCGCCAGCGCAGCGTCCCATCCTTGTCCGGCGCGACGATTTCCACGCGCGGATTCTTGGCGCTGGAGCATTCCAGGTACGCCCTGAAGCCCCCCGCCATCTCATGGAGGGCCACCGGCGTCTGGTAGGTGAACTGGCGCAGCAGCAGCATGCCCGTGCCGTTCTCCTCCTGGTGCAGCAGCTCCCCCTGGTCGCAGTAGGAGCGCCACATGCGCCGCGCCATCCCCAGCACCATGTTGGGCGTGGTGAAGCGCAGCACCATCTTGAAGATGGAGTGGATGTCTCGCAGGGTGACTTCGTAGCCCACCGTGTGGGCCCCCTCCGGCTTCCCGTCGAAGTGCCGGTCCACCACGTGCTGGATGATGCCGAAGTACGTCTCCACCGGCACCCAGCCCACCGCCAGCGTCGTGCGCGGGTCCGCGTGGGGTTGCAGCTCGGGAAGCAGCGACTCCACGGCCGTACGCGCGGTGTCCTCGCCGAAGCGCTCGTGCACGTAGGCCAGCAGGTTCTGGACGGTGAAGCCCTTGTAATTCACTCCGGACAATGAGGCTGTCACGCTTGCGATACCCCCCGCTCCAACCTGTGAGCCGGCCTTGGCTCACAGGAGGGTTGCGGCAAAGCCGTATGCTAGAGCACTCCACGACACGGCGGAAATAGCAGTACACGCCAATTCCCCGCGACAGCCACGTTGCGCCCTGGATTCCCCGACTGTCCTGGGCGCTCAGCGCTGGAAGGCGCGGTAGACCTCCACGCCGGCCACCACTGTCAGCCGCACCTCGGCGCCGGGCAGCGCGGTGACGGGCCCGTCCACCGGGTCCACCGACAGGGCCACGAAGTCCGCGTCCATGCCGGGCTGGAGCCGGCCGCGCCGGGCTTCGGCGAAGGATGCGTGCGCCGCGCCCACGGTGAAGCCCTCCAGCGCCTCCTGCCCGCTCAGCCGCTGCTCCCCGTACCAGCCGCCTTCCGGCAGGCCCCGGACGTCCTGACGCGTGCGCGCCGCGTACAGGCCCGCCAGCACGTTGGGGCGCTCCACGGGAAAATCGCTGCCCAACGCCAGCACCGCGCCGGACGCCTTCAGCCGCTGCCACGCGTAGGCCCCGCGGATGCGCTCCGCTCCCACGCGGGCCTCCGCCCACGGCATGTCGCTGGTGGCGTGCGTGGGCTGTACGCTTGCGATGAAGCCGCTGCGGCCCAGCCGTTCGATGTCCTCGGGGCGCATGATTTGCGCGTGCTCCACGCGGTGCCGGCCGGACTGGAGCGTGCCGGTGGCCTCGGCCGCGCGCGCGAGCACGTCCAGCACCACCGTGTTGGCCCGGTCTCCAATCGCATGCGTGCACACCTGGAAGCCCCGCGCCATGAAGGCGCGCACGCGCGCTTCGTACTCCTCGGGGGACAGCAGCAGCAGACCGCGGTGGCCGGGTTCGTCGCTGTAGTCCTGGTGCAGCGCCGCGCCCCGGCTGCCCAGCGCGCCATCCAGGGTGAGCTTCACCGCGCGCATCGTGAGCATGCGCCCCTCATAGGGGCCGTCCTTCAGGTACGTCTCCCGGTCGCCCGTCTGTCCATCCGCCATGGCGTAGACGCGCAGCGGCAGCTTGCCTCCCTTGTCCCAGCGCTGGAGCAGGCGGAAGGTGCGCAGGTCCATGCCCGCGTCGTGGACACCGGTGAGGCCCACTTGCGCGCCGCGCTGGAGCGCCGCGGTCAACTGCGCCGCGTGCTGCGCGTCCGTGGCGGGCGGCAGCACGGACTCCACCAGCTCCATGGCGTTGTCCACCAGGATGCCGGTGGGCTCTCCGCCCTCACCCCGGAGGATGCGCCCGCCCGCCGGGTCCTTCGTGTCGCGGGTGATGCCGGCGCGCCGCAGCGCCTCGCCGTTGACCCACAGCGCGTGTCCGTCCACGCGGCTCAGCGCCACCGGCCGCAAGGGAAAGCGCTTGTCCAGGTCGGCGCGCGACGGGAAGGCCTTCTCCGGCCAGTCGTTCTGGTCCCAGCCGCGGCCCAGCAGCCACTCACCCTGGAACGCGGAGGAGGGCGCCGAGGCGAGCCGCTCCAGGGCCTCCTCCTTGGTGTCCACACCCTGCAGGTCCACCGTCACCAGGCCGCGGCCCAGGCCCGCCAGGTGCCCGTGCGCGTCGGTGAGGCCCGGCACCACCGTGGCGCTGCCCAGGTCCACCACGCGCGCGTCCTTGCCCGCGGCGGCGAGCACCTCATCCTTGGTGCCGGTGGCCAGCACCTTGCCGTCCTTCACCGCGAGCGCCTGCACCTGGGGCTTCGCCGGGTCCAGCGTCCGGATGCGCTCGGCCACGTACACTGTCGTGGTGGCGGTGGGCTCTGGCACGGGGGCCGGATTGTCATCCACGGGCGGCACGCGCCGGGTGCAGCCCGAAACGCTTGTCAGAAGGAGTACCGCCCCGAGGAGTCCACCACCGAGTCGTCGTAGCGTCATGTCTGGCACCTGTCTGGAAGCCCGCGCCAATTCCTGGCGCGTCCGGCGCGACACTCTGGCGCACCTGGAAGGAGAGGCCAAGCATGGGTGTCCCCCTCCAGGCGCGTTGACGTCACTGCACGGTTACAGGTTGGTGGGGCAGGGCTGCGAGCGCGGCGAGCAGCCCGTGGACTCCACCTGGTAGGTCAGCTCGTACTTGCCACCGTGGCCTTCGAGAATCGAGGTGAAGGTGCCCGTCTGGCCACGCAGCGTGGTCCAGCCAATCTGCTCCTGCACATCGAAGATGTGCATGCTCTTGTCCCAGAGCGCCACCAGCTTGCCGCCGGCGCCCACCGTTTGCGTCGTGAACTGCAGCGGCGGCGGATAGGAATTCAGGGGGCTCCACTCCACCCGCTTGTTCGGCGTCATGTAATCGTCGTTCCAGATGACCTCGGACTGATTGTCGCCGGTGACCTCTGCCTCCAGCCAGGCTTCGTCGTTGCCGTCGATGTCCGACGTGGTGATGCACTTCAGGGACAGCAGGTTCGCCCGCCAGAACAGCGTGTAGTAGGGCCAGTCGGGGTCGGGCTCACCGCCACCACCGCCGCCCTCACAGGATGGGTCATTGCACTGCGCCGGCGGCGCCAGGCTGCTCTCCTGCAACTGCTTCTCCAGCGCGATGATGTCCACCGGCTTCGCGTCCGCAGCCTGCGCGTCCACGCCCTCCACCGCGTCCGTCTCCACGGGCGCCTGCGACGGCTCCATGGGCTCCGTACCGCAGGCCGTGAGCGCGAGCACCGCGCCCATCGTCAGCCCCAGCGTCTGTTGCTTCGTCTTGCTCATCCGCATCTGCGCTTCCTTCGGGTGTCTGGCCCCAGCAGCCTGGATACGCAGCGGTTCACGAAGTCTGGCAATTCACGGATGCGGAAAAAGTCAGCCCCCCTCACGGATGGTTGGGATGGAGCCGGTGGCGCATCGACGTGCGCTGGTTCGTGTAGCGCGTGTTCTGGAACAGCTTGATGAGCGCCATGCCCGCCACGAAGCCACCGATGTGCGCCCAGAAGGCGACGCCGCCGGACGCCTCCGCGCTGACCGTGTTGAGCTGGGGCAGGCCGCTGAAGAGCTGCACGCCGAACCACCACAGCAGCACCGCCCACGCGGGCACGGGGAAGACGCGGATGAAGATGACGATGATGAACAGCATGTTCACCCGCACCCGTGGATAGAGCAGCAGGTACGCGCCCATGACGCCGGAGATGGCGCCGGACGCGCCCACCGTGGGCACCGGCGAGCCCGGGTCCACCAGCAGGTGCGCCGCCGCCGCGGCCAGTCCGCACAGCAGGTAGAACACCACGAAGCGCAGGCGGCCCATGCTGTCCTCGACGTTGTTGCCGAAGACCCAGAAGAAGAGGCAGTTGCCCAGCAGGTGTCCCCAGCCGCCGTGTAGGAACATGGAGGTGATGGGGGTGAGGAGGTTGATGGGCTCGTTGTCCACCACGCACGTCAGCCCATCTCCCAGGGGAACGGGGAGGCCCAGCGCCGCCTTGCCCGTCAGCTCGCCCGGCACCATGCCCAGGTTGCAGACGCTGGCGGCCAGCCGGTAGGCGTCCAGGCCCGCGCCCTGGATGAAGACCCAGACGAAGCCGATGGTGCCGAGCAGCAGGTATGTCACGACGGGAGTGCGGAGGGTGGGGTTGTCGTCGCTGATGGGAATCATGTGGGGGCCCCATCATGCGCGTTCCCCTGGCCGGGCGCGGCGGCGGAGGGGGCCTGGATGTGCGGCGCTGGACGCATGGGCACCCATACGGACGGAGCGGGTGGGATGCTTGCCCAGGGAAACCATCCCCGGGGAGACTTGGCTGCGGGAAGAAGGTTGAGGGATGTTGAGCCGCCTCACACTCCCGTGGAGTCCTGAGAAATGAACCTGTCGATGCTGTCGCGCGGCGCCGCCGCGCTCCTCGTGGTCGCCGCGCTGTCCCTCACCACCACTGGTTGCGCCGGCCGCCGCCGCGAAGCCTTCCTGCTGGAGAAGGCGCGCAACCACGTCTACCGCAAGCCCGTGGCGGAGGTGTATCCGCAGGCGCTCGCCCTGCTGAAGGAGAAGGGCTACTCCTTCAAGACGGGCCAGGGCGGCTTCGAGGCCACCACCGAGTGGTTGATGCAGGGCGCCCCGTCGTCGCTGGGCACCACCCAGGTGCGTTACCTGGTGCGCGGCATCGAGAAGGGCCCGGGCCAGTCCTCGGTGGAGTTCACCCGGCAGCTCGTCACGCAGTCCGCGGGCGCCGCCAACACCTCCGGCCGCGCGCCTGACGTCTCCGAGCCCGCCGTACGCGCCGACGGCGGCAACATCACCCGGGACGAGGCGCTGGAGTGGGAGCTGGTCCAGCGCGTGGACGCCGAGTCCGCGTCGGCCCTGCGCGCCGAGTCCGAGAAGATTCAGTAGCCTCAGTCCCGGAGGGGTAATTCGACGGTGAACCCGTCGAAGGCCACCTCCACCGGCCCCTGGTACTCCTCGCGCGCCTGCGTGAGCAGTTTCGAGGGGTCGGTGTCGTGCCGGCTGGAGAGGTGGGTGAGCACCAGCCGCCGTGCTCCCGCCTCTCGCGCCACGCGCGCCGCTTCCCGCGCGGTGGAGTGCCGGGTCTCCACGGCCCGCTCCTGTTCGTCGTCGGAGAAGGTGGACTCGTGGACCAGCAGGTCCGCGTCCTTCGCGGCCTTCACCAGCGCCGGGCACGGGCGCGTGTCCCCGGAGATGACCAGCCGGCGCCCCGGGCGTGGCGCGCCGAGCACGTCCTCCGGCTTCACCGTCCGCCCGTCCTCCAGCGTCACCGGCTCGCCCCGCTGGAGCTTTCCGAAGCTGGGGCCCTCCGGCACGCCCAGTGAGCGCGCCACGTCCAGGTTGAAGCGTCCGGGCCGGTCGTCCTCCACCAGCGCGTAGCCCAGGGCGTTGATGCGGTGGTCCACGCCCACCGCGTGGACCGCGTAGCCCTTGCGTGGCACCACGTCACCGTCCTTCAGTTCGTGAATCTCCACTGGGAAGGACATGGACTCCACGCCCAGGTGGACGGCCTGGTGGAGCAGGCGCTTCGCGGAGGGCGGGCCGTACAGGTGGATGGGCTCGGAGCGCCCCGTCATGCCCAGCGTGCGCAGGAAGCCGATGATGCCCAGGTAGTGGTCCGCGTGGAAATGCGTGAAGAACACCGCGTCCACGGTGAAGCCGGTGCCGTAGCGCACCATCTGCCGCTGGCTGCCCTCGCCACAGTCGAAGAGCAGCAGGTCTGAGTGCGCCTTCACCGCGAGTCCGGACAGGTTCCGGTGCAGCGTGGGCTGCGCGGCGGATGTACCAAGGAACGTGAGCCTGAGGAGGGACATGCCGGCACTTCCCACGCGTTGAGGACCTCCCGCGCCAGGCAACCGCCGACGCGAGGGGGCCATTTACCAGGGTTGGAGGCACCCATGCTATGTGGCCGCCCCCGACCTCGGACTTCACCATGCCTGAATCCCTGACCTTCGCGCCGACTTCGGACCCTCGCCGCGTGCGCGCGCCGGATGGCCGCGTGCTCACCGTGCCGGACGGCTGGGCCCTGCTTCCCCCCGGTGACGCCGGACTCACCCGCCGCGTGAAGGCGGCGGGGCCCTCCTGGACCGTGGCGGAGAAGGTGGGCCGCAAGCTCTTCTCCCGGGGCGTGTGGGCGCCGGAAGCGCACATCCTCCACGCCCGCGCCGCCCTCGAGGCCGAGCGCGCCACCCCCGCCTACGAGAAGAAGCTGGCCGCCGGACGCGAGCGCCGCGCCCGCGAGCAGGAGGCCTACGAGGTCGACTTCGCCAACGCCGTGCTGCGCTTCCTCGCCTTCTCCCCGGCGTGGCTTCCGCACGCCAAGCGCATGGCGGTGCTCGTCGCCGCCCATGCCACCCCCGTGGGCAGCGGCACCGTGGCCCGCACGGAGCGCATCCCCCTGGAGCGCCGCGCCGAGGCCGCCGTCATCGCGTGGATGCGACATCAGACCACGAGCTACGACGACATGCGCATCGCCCGGGTGAAGGGCGCCCGGCGGGAGGTGCGCCGGGAGCTGGCGGACATCTCCCGCGCCGTGCTGGACCTGCACCGCCGCGATGTCCCCCACGGGCCCTCCGCGTGCCCGCTGTGCACCGCGCTGTCGCGGACCTGAGCGGCGGAACGCACCCACAGTCGCAGTCCTTGGATTACTGACCCGGTGTTCAGAAACCTTGCGTGGTTAATGACCGGCGGGTTAGGAATCCGGCCAGCATGGCCCGTCCCGCCGACCCTCACGCTCGCAGTGCGCTGGTGTCCGCGGCCCGGCGGGAGTTCGCGCGCCGGGGGCTGAAGGGGGCGCGCATCGAGGACATCACCGCCGCGTGCGGGCTGTCCAAGGGCGCCTTCTACCTGCACTTCCCGTCCAAGGAGGCGCTGTTCGGGGAGGTGGTGGGCGCGTTCGAGTCCGGGCTGATGGAGATGAACGGGCGTCGCATGGCGCGCATGGAGGGCTTCTTCCAGACGCACGGCATCCCGGGAGCGCAGGACCGCATCGAGCGCAGCGATCGCTACCTGCGGTTCCTCCAACTGGAGAAAGAGCACGACCTGGAGGCCCTGGATTGGGTGTGGGAGTTCCGGGACGTGTCCCTGGTCCTCACCAGCGGCAGCCAGGGCACGGAGTTCGAATCCCTGCTGTGGCGCGTGACGGATGCCCAGGTGGAGCGCATCTCCCACGACTTCCGGCGGCTGCAGGAGGCTGGCGCCATGGACCCGGAGTTGGACGCGCGAATCTTCGCCTCCATCATCGTCGGGTCCTTCCTGCTGCTCTCCACGCAGATGGCGCGGCTGGATGAGAAGCCGGACCTGAACGCGTGGGCGAACACGCTCCAGCGGCTGTGCCAGGAGGGCACCCGTCCGGCGTCGCCCGCCCCGTCCAAGCGTGTTGCGCGCCGGCCCCGGGCCGCCGCCGAGAAACCCCGAAAGACCCCGAGGAAACGCTCGTGAAACCCAACCTGAAGCCGTCCGCTGTCCGCGTGTTCGCCGCGGCGGGCATGGCCACCGCCGTGCTGTCGCTGACCGCATGCCAGAAGGCGGATGCCTCGTCGTCGCCGCCCGCCAAGGGGTCGGCGCAGGAGGTGGTGCCCACGGTGAAGGTCGTCTCCGCGCGGACGGTGCGGGCCGCGCCGAGCGAGTCGGTGACGGGGACGCTGTTCCCCGCGCAGGGATTGATGGTGGGCTTCGAGGTGGGAGGCCGCCTGTCGGTCGTCCGGGTGAAGAAGGGGCAGGGGGTGAAGAAGGGTGACGTGCTGGCGCAACTGGACCCGGAGATCGCCGACGCGCAGGTGGCCCAGGCCGAGGCCGCGGTGGCCGCCGCGGAGGCCGCCTCCACCATGGCCGCCGACGTGGCCGCCCGCAACGAGAAGCTCCAGCAGCAGGGTGGGGTGAGCGAGGTGGCCCACCGCACCGCCAGCGCCAATGCGGCGCAGGCGCAGGCGCAGTGGATGGCCGCCAAGGCGCAGCTGGCTCAGGCGCGCGCGTCCCGCCGCCGGCACGACCTGCGGGCGCCCTTCGACGGCACCCTCATCGACGCACCGGAGCAGACGGGCGCGACGGTGGCGCCGGGCACGCCGCTGTTCAACCTGGAGCGCCTGGACACGCTACTCTTGAAGACGACGGTGTCGGAGGCCCTGCGCTCGCAGTTGGAGCCCGGCGCCAAGGTGCGCGTGGAGTCGGTGGGCGCGCGCGTGTCCTCGGACGAGGCGGTGGTGCGCACCATCCTCCCCTCCGCGGACCCCGCCACGCGCCGCATCCCGGTGGAGCTGGCCGTCCCCAACGCGGATGGCCGCTTCGTGGCGCACACGCTGGCGCGGGCGGTCCTCTCGCTGGGGCAGGTGCAGGACGCCCAGGTGCTGCCGGGCACCGCGTTGTCGGCCCTCAACGGGGACCATGTCTGGGTGGTGGCGTCCGGTCAGGTGCGTCGCGTGGACGTGCGGGTGTTGGAGCGGCGCGAGCAGGGCGAGGTGGTGGTGCTGGCGTCCTCGCCGCTCGACTCCGTCGTTGACCACCCCACTCCGGGCCTGTCGCAGGGCGCCCGCGTCTCCGTGAAGTAGGGAGCCCTCCCCATGCTGCTCAGCGACGTCTCCATCCGCAGGCCCGTCTTCACCGCGATGTTGTCGCTGTGCCTCGTCGTGCTCGGCCTCATGGGCCTGGGCCGCCTGGGCACCGACCTCTATCCGGACGTGTCCTTCCCGGTGGTGGTCATCAACACCGTCTACAAAGGCGCGGGTCCGGGCGAAATCGAAACGCAGGTCATCAAGCCCCTCGAAGACGCCGTCGCTGGCATCAGCGGCGTGGACAAGATTCACTCCTACAGCCGGGAGAACGTGGGCATCGTGGTGGTGCAGTTCAAGATGACCGCCCCGCTGGACCGCGCGGTGCAGGACGTGCGCGACAAGGTCGCCGGCATCGTCAGTCGCCTGCCCCAGGACGCGGACGCGCCCGTCATCGGCCGCGTGGACCTGGGGGCCACGCCCATCCTCACCTACGCCGTCTCGGCGGAGCTGCCCTCGCAGGAGCTGCGCCGGCTCATCGATGACCGCGTGAAGCCCGCGCTCGCGCAGTTGGAAGGCGCCGCCGAGGTGCGCGTCACGGGGGGAGACACGCGCGAGGTGCAAATCGACATCGATTTGGACAAGGCGCGCGCGGCGGGCGTGTCCCCGCTGGGCATCGCCCAGCGCGTGGCGTCGGAGAACCTTGACCTGCCCGCGGGCCGGCTCCAGCTGGGCGCCTCCGAGATGACGGTGCGCTCGCTGGGGCAGTTCCAGAACGTGGATGAAATCCGCGACCTGCCGGTGGCACGCAGCGCGACGGGCGCGCAGGTGCGGCTGGGCGAAATCGCCAGCGTGACGGACGGCGTGGCGGAGCGGCGCACCCTGGCGCGCCTCAACGGGCAGGACGCCGTCATCCTGGAAATCGTCAAGCAGCCGGGCTCCAACACCGTCGCGGTGAGCGAGGCGGTGCGGCAGGTGATGGCGCAGATGGGCTCGGTGGTGGGGCATGGCTTCCAGGCCACGCTGCTCATCAACCAGTCGGACATCATCCAGGAGAACGCGCACGAGGTCTGGGTGGCGCTCATCTTCGGTGGCGCGATGGCGGTGCTCATCATCCTCATCTTCCTGCTGGACGTGCGCGGCACCTTCATCTCGGCGCTGGCGCTGCCCACCTCCGTGCTGGGCACCTTCTTCGTGATGTACGTGCTGGACTACACGCTCAACCAGATGACGCTGCTGGCCCTCTCGCTGGCCATCGGTCTGCTCATCGACGACGCGGTGGTGGTTCGCGAGGCGATTACCCACCGGCTGGAGAAGGGCGAGGACCCGGTGAGCGCCGCGTCCAACGGCACCAAGGACGTGGGCCTGGCGGTGCTCGCCACCACGCTGGCGCTGGTGGCGGTGTTCGTGCCGGTGGCCTTCATGCCCGGCATCGTCGGCCAGTTCTTCCGGCAGTTCGGCATCACCATCTCCGTGGCGGTGCTGATTTCCCTGTTCATCTCCTTCACGCTGGACCCGATGATGTCAGCGCGGCTGGCGAAGCGGCGCGTGCCGGGCGAGGTCCGCCAGGAGAACGCGGTGGCCGCGGCGCTGCGCCGCTTCCTGGACGGCACCGAGCGCGTCTACGAGTCCATCCTCCGCTGGGTGCTGGCGCACAAGTGGACGACGGTGGGCCTCACGCTGGTGCTGCTGGTGGTGTCCTTCGGAGGCGCCAGCCGCCTGGGCATGGAGTTCATGCCCGCGGAGGACCGCTCACAGTTCTTCGTGGACCTGACGCTGCCGGACTCGGCCAGCATCCGGGAGACGGAGGCCCGCACCGCCGACGCGGAGGTGTTGCTGCGCCAGCTTCCGGAGGTGACGGACGTCTACTCCATCGTCGGCAAGGACGGCGATGTGAACAAGTCCCGCATGCGCGTGCTGACGGTGGGCAAGGACGCGCGCACCAAGGGCATCCAGGTGCTGAAGGAGGACGCGCGAGCGCTGCTGGAGCCAGGGCTGGTGGGCACGCGGGTGAACCTGAGCGACCCGCCCATCCTGGAGGGCATGGGCGACTACTACCCCATCATGGTGCGCATCACCGGACCGGACCTGGCGCGCGTCAACGAGGAGGCTGAGCGCGTCGCGGGCATCCTCCGCGAGCTGCCGGGCACCGCGGACGTGCGCGTGGAGTCCAACCCGCCCAAGCCGGAGATGCAGGTGCTCATCGACCGCGCGCGCGCCAGCGACGTGGACCTGCACGCGGGCGCGCTGGCCACGCAGTTGCGGCTGGCCATTGGTGGTGACGTGGTGGCGAAGTTGCGCGAGGGCATCACCGAGACGGACATCCGCGTGCGCCTGTCGGAGAAGGACCGCGCCACGCCGGAGCGCGTGCGCCAACTGGAGGTGTACACGCCCAGCGGCCTGCGCCCGCTGACGGACGTGGCCCGGGTGGAGATGAAGAACGGCCCCAGCCTCATCGAGCATGAGAACCGCGAGCGGCAAATCGCCGTGTACTCACAGTTGGGCCCGGGCGCGGCGCTGGGCGACATCGCCCGGGAGCTGAAGGCGCGCGTGGCGGCCCAGCCGCTGCCACCGGGCTACGCGCTCATCTACGACGGGCAGATGAAGAACCTGGACGAGCAGAACGACGCCTTCGGCGCGGCGTTCGGTCTGGCCTTCGTCTTCATCTACATGGTGCTCGCCAGCCAGTTCGAGTCCTACAAGCACCCGCTCACCATCATGGTGTCGTTGCCACTGGCCCTGGTGGGCGCGCTGCTGGGACTGGTGGTCACGGGCTTCCACCTGTCCATGGGTGCCATGATTGGCATCATCCTGCTGATGGGCCTGGTGACGAAGAACGCGATTCTGCTCATCGACGGCGCGCTTCAGAACCTGCGGGAAGGCGACACGGTGGACGAAGCGCTGCTCAAGGCGGGCCCGCGCCGGCTGCGGCCCATCCTGATGACGAGCGCGGCCATGGCCATCGCCATGGTGCCCACGGCGGTGGGCTCGGGCACGGGTTCGGAGTTCCGCGCACCCATGGCCATCTCCGTGATTGGTGGCGTCATCACCTCCACCTTCCTCACGCTGCTGGTGGTGCCGGTGGTGTTCGCCGGCATGGAGCGCCTGGGCTTCAAGCGCCGCCTTCCGCGCGACGATGCTGCTGCGCCGCCGCACCAGGTGGAGCCCAAGCCCGGTCAGGCGGCCTGAGGTCCACAGGCTCGGGGGGCGTTCATCCCCCCCGCGTACAGCGGCGCCATTGTATCCAGGATGGCGCCCATCAGCCGCTGGCCGTCGGGCGTGTCCGGGCAGAGTCCACCCCAGACGAGCGTGAGGCGTTCGGCCACCGGGCGGAAGTACATTCGCCCGCGCATGCGGACCGGCTCGTAGCTCTCCCGGCCGCCCACGAGGTAGTCCTCCTCTGGCACGCCGAACACGGCGTAGTACGTGAGGTCCGGCGCCTGCGCGTCCTGCACCCGGTGCAGTCCGCTGGGGATGATGCAGCCCACCTCCGCCATGTGCCACGGGCCTTCACGGCCCTGGCGCACGTCCAGCACCTCGAAGCACATCTTCGACGCGGGGCAGCCCAGCTCCCCGGCCGTGAGGAAGTTGTAGTCGAGCCGCGGAATCTCCAGCATCTCGTCCAGGTCCGGGCGGCCGTCGCGGGTGAATCCCCACGGGCTGCCATCCCGCTTGTACGAGCGGATGCCGTAGGCGCCGTAGAAGACGTTGTACCAGGGGCTGTGCGGGTTGAAGTAGTTGGAGCAACCGGCCCGCTCCGGGAAGTCTCCGATGGTGAAGGCCACCAGCAGGTCCATCAGCCGCTTGGTGTCGAAGGCCATGAAGGGTTCATGCGCCACCGCGCCAATCGACCCTCGGATGGTGGGCACCGGTGTGGCGATACCGGCCTCCGCCAGGAAGTTCTTCTTCCCCGGCAGCGGCGTGGCTTTCATGGCCAGGATGGCGAGCTCTCGTTGCAGACCCATGGAATTCCTACCCCCTCGCCGCACATCCTAGCGGAGGAAGGGTACACTGCTGAACATGCCGGAGAAGCTCGTCTTCGAGCACACCTTGGAGGGTCTCTTCGTGCGAGGACTGGGGGCCCGCGTCACCCCCGTGCTCCGCGAGCGGCTGCGGGAGGTGGGGGTGGACCTGGAGCGCAAGCTGCAGCCCGCCTACGCCTTTGAAACATGGTGCTTCGCCGTGCGCGTGGCCGCGCGCGAGCTGCACCCGGACGTGCCCGACGACGTGGGCTACGCGCTGCTGGGTGAGCGCCTGGTGGACGGCTACCGGGAGACGGTGCTGGGCCGCGCGGCCTTCGGTGTGATTCAGCTCCTGGGCCCCCGCCGGTGCGTGAGCCGGGCCCGGCAGATGTTCCGTTCCGGGAACAACTACACGGAGACACGCCTGGACGACGTGTCCCCCACCGAAGTGGACCTGTGGATGAACGAGGCCGGGGCCATCCGCTACTTCACGCAAGGCGCGCTACGCGCGGGCCTGCGCGCCGTGGGAGCGCCGCATGCCGAGGTTCAGGTGCGCGCCTTCACCGACGAAGGCGTCACCTACCGGCTCACGTGGCGCAACGGCCACGAGGCCTGAGCCTGCTGGGATTCCATGGGCTGGAGCCGTCCTGCTCCAGCCTGGAGGTGTGTCTCAGCGCGCCGCGTGCTCCACCGCGTCTTCCGGCGTCGCGCCCAGGAAGTAGCGCGAGCGCGCCTTGGCGAGCTGCGAGTGCGCTTCCTCCAGCGACACGCAGTCCACCGTGATGTTGTTGTCCGCCGCCGCCGCCGAGGCCACCCGCGCCGTCTGCAGCCGGGCGATGGTGGAATCCGAGACGTGCGCGCACATGACGCAGCCCATCTGCCGGCCGTAGGCCACCACCTCTCCGAAGAGGCTGGCGGACTCCGGCTCCAGGGTCCTGAGCCCACGCATGTCCGCGAGCACCAGGTGTCGTCCTCCTCCGTAGGAGTCTGTTTCGTGACGATACCGGCTCGCGAAGTCCCGCATCTCGTTCGGCCTGACGAACCCACTCAACCGCACGGTGACGGTACGGCGATTCTTGTCATTGATGACTTCGAACATGCGTGCGCCCTCCTCGCGAGGCAAAGATTAACATGAAGACAAACGAGGTTCCATGCAGCCCTCCGGGGCAGGTTCATGGCTGGAAGAGTGTGCAAGCGTGTCTGGACTGTCTGGCGCCGGTGGAAGTTTCCGCGCGCTGGCACCCTCAGGTGGTGGCGGCGCAATCCTCCGCCAGGAGGTGAAGCCCGTCTGGGAAAGGCTCAGGCGCGCTGACTGCTCTGACCGGTCACGACGGCGGAGCCGATGAGGTGTGCCAGCCGCAGGGCCTCGGGGACGAGGCCGCGGTCCGTCACGCGCGCCAGCGCCTCCGCCACCCAGGCGGGCTCCGCGCCCTGCACCTGGAAGGTGAAGCCTCCCAATTGGTGGATGGGACCCGCGCGCTTCAGCTTCGCCCAGCGCGCGTCCGCGCGAGGCAGACGCCGCAGCGCGCGCTCCACCGCGTCCAGGTCCGGTGGCCGCCGCATCACCGCCACGCACGGCCGCTTCAGCCGGCTGGCCAGCAGGGGCAGGTCCACGACGTTGAAGCCGCCGAACGCAATGCCATCCAGCAGCACCAGGTGGAGCTGCGGGAGGAACTTCCCGCCTTCCAGCAGCCGGCACACCTCCCGCGTGGCATTCCAGCCGTCGCGGCGCACCCGTCCCCAGACGAGCCCTTCGAAGCGCGTGCCTCCACACACCACGCCCGCCAGGGGCACGGCGGCGCCGGGGCGGCGCGCGAAGGGGCCGTCGTCGAAGCCGATGACACGCGGGAAGCGGGGCAGGCGCATGGGCCACGCAGCCTCTCAGGGGGCGCCCGCAAAGAGAAAGCCCGGACTCGCCATCCGCGAGGCCGGGCTTTCATGGCTTCGCCGGACCGCCGTTCAGGCCGCGCGAACGTTCTGCGCCTGCAGACCCTTGGGGCCCCGGCCTACTTCGAACTCCACCTTCTGGCCTTCCTGCAGGGTGCGGAAGCCATCCATGTTGATTGCGCTGTGATGGACGAACACGTCCTCACCGCCGCCGTCCTGCACGATGAACCCAAAGCCCTTCGCATCGTTGAACCACTTGACGGTACCGGTTGCCATGAATCGCGTTCTTTCGTTCCAAAGCGGCTGGGGTGGCCGCGGATATCGCCCTCTCAGAAACTGAAGGGCCGTGCTGCGAGGCATAGTCTGCCCGGGGCGGGCCACCGAGTGGAAGCCCCCCTGGCTGCCCAGCCGCCAGGAATTCGCGGGTGGACAGGCTTCCTGCCCTCGGTGCCCGGGCAGGCGAGGGGCTCATCGCCGTGCGTCACGGGCCGCGTGCCTACCGTAGTGGCGACTTCACGACGGCAAGACTGGAAGGAGCGCCATATGGCTGAACCGCAGACCCTGAGCCCGTCCACCCCCAGACTCGTCCCCTCCCAGGTGCCTCCCAAAGGGCGCTTCCGGCGGGGTGTGCGCCGCGCCATGGACCGGAGCGCCGCCGCTGGCATCATCTCCCGTCCGCTCCTGGGGCGGCTGCCGTTGCGCCGGTGGGTGCCCCAGGACCTGCACTCGCTCATGGACTACAAGGGCGGGACGGCCTCGGTGGTGGCGGGGGTGTTGTCCGGAGATGCCGTGGCGAAGTCCGCGGGCATTGCCCTGGGGTCCACCATCCTCGGTGTGTCATTGTTGACGGACTACCGCATCAGCTTGACCAAGCTCATCCCCATCGAAGCGCATGAAATCGCCGACTATGCCTTTGGCGCCGCGTCCATCCTCTCGCCCTTCGTGCTGGGCTATGCGAAGCGCAGCCCGCTGGCCGCGGCCATCCACGTGGCGGTGGGCGTGACGACCGTGCTCGCGTCGCTGGTGACGGACTACCGGTGCCAGACGGGCATGCACCTGGGCGGCGAGCTGGCGACGGACCCGGGGGCGATTGGCGCGTGAGTGCCCCTGTTCCTCCAGCGCGCGGCAGCACCGTGCGCGGCGCGCTGGAGGCGGCGCTGACGTCCGCCCCGGAGAGCGGCCTCACCGCGAAGGACCTCTCCGCCCTGGTGGGCATCTCCGAGAAGGACGTGGCCGGGCACCTGGAGCACCTGGAGAAATCCCTCAAGGTCCAGGGCGCCCGCCTGGAGGTGTTACCTGCCTCATGCCTGGCGTGTGGCTTCACCTTCAAGGACCGCAGGCGCTTCACGCGGCCTGGTGCCTGCCCCCAGTGTCGCGCCACTCGCATCGATCCGCCGGCCTTCCGCGTCATCGGTTGAAAGCGCCTGGGGCGCCGTCCCGGGCGCGGTGGAGATTTCACCATTCGGTTGACAATCGAGCGGTGATTGCAGAAATACTCAACCAACTGGATGAATATCGGGAGTGCGTCATGGCGTCGACAGGGAATGACAAGGGTGCGCCGGTTGCCACGGCGATGATGATGATTCGCCGTCCCGTGGCGGACGTCTTCGCGGCCTTCGTGGACCCCGCAATCACCACGAAGTTCTGGTTCAGCCGGGGCAGCGCGCGGCTCCAGCCCGGCGGCACGGCGCAGTGGTTCTGGGACACCTACGGCGTGTCGGCCACCGTGAACGTGTTGGACTTCGAGCCCGGCGCCCGCCTGCGCATCGAGTGGGGCGACCCGGGTGCGATGACCTTCGTCGAGTGGACCTTCACGGCGCTGTCGCCGGACCGCACGTTTGTCCGCGTCGTCGAGTCCGGCTTCCGGGGTGACGACAAGGCCGTCGTGGCGCGGGCGCTGGACAGCACCGGGGGATTCAACCTGCTCCTCGCCGGGGCCAAGGCCTGGCTGGAGCACGGCATCGAGCTCGCGCTCGTTCCGGACCATGTCCCCGAGGACGCGCGGCACCTCGTCTGACGCCGCGGTTCCCCCCACCCCCACGCATGACCGAAGGCGCCATGAAACGAAACTCGCACGCCCGCCTGTTGTCCTCCGACACCGTCCGTATCGAACGCCTGCTGCCCGGCCCCATCGAGCGCGTGTGGGCCTTTCTCACCGAGGCGGAGAAGCGCCGGCTGTGGCTCGCGGGCGGCCCCACGGAGACGAAGGTTGGTGGCAAGGTGGAGCTGCTGTTCCGCCACGCCGAGCTGTCAGAGGAAGGCGGCGCCCCACCGTCGCGCCATGCGGACATGGCACAGGGCCACGTCAATATGGGGCGCGTGACGGCGTGTGAGCCGCCGCACCTGTTTGCCTATACGTGGGCGGAGAACCACGGGGACCCGTCAGAGGTCCGCTTCGAGCTGACCGAGCGCGAGGACGGCGTCCTGCTGACCGTCACCCACGTGCGACTCGATGGCCGGGACTCCCTGCGCAGCGTGGCGGGCGGCTGGCATACGCACCTCGACCTCCTGGTCGACCGGCTGAATGGACAGCGCTCGCCGGACTTCTGGGAAGCCTACGAGCGCGTCCACGCCGAATACGTCACGCGCCCGGGCTTTGAGTAACGCGGTTGCCGGCGCTCCCGCGGTGCATCCGGGGGCGGCCCTTGGAGGACCGCACCCGGAGGTCCGTGTCTACTTCGGCCCTTCGGGGACGAAGCGGCAGTCCGGGTCGCTGATGGCGCACAGCTGATTGCAGCAGCCATCCGCCCGGCAGCTGCAGATGGGCTCCTGGATGATGGGCCTGCAGCTCTGGGATTTGCCGTTGCAAGTCACGGTGCCGCCGTTGGCGCTGTTGGCCGAACAGGCGAAGCCCGTGCCGGAGCACGACTTGATATTCCCGCCCTCGCACTCGATCTGCACGAAACAGTCACCGGTCAGCGCGGCCTCCTGCGTGCGGAAGTGGTCCTCGGCGGTGACGTCGTTCCCTCCCTGGGTCTGCTCCTCGGTGGGCACGGGCCCGCAGGAGGTCAGCATCACCAGCGCCATGACGAAGATTCCAGCCATCGACTTCATGAGAACCTCTCTTCTGTTGGGGGACACCGCGACAGGAAATATGAGAGGAATTTCCTGTCGTCAATAGTGACGCTCCGTGATGTTTGGGTGTCTTTTCCGACCGATTGAGAGGGATTTGTAGCCTTTTATGTCTCGCCCGGTGCGTCACCAAGCGTAGTCCTCCGGGGCGGGCTTGTGGCCCGGGAAGATGTCATCCAGGCGTGACAATGTTTTCGCATCAAGTGTGACACCGGCCGCGTGGACGGCGGCATCGAGCTGGGCGGAGGTTCGCGGTCCGATGATGGGCGCGGTGACAGCGGGCTGGTGCAGCAGCCACGCCAGCGCGACGTCACCGGGCTCATGCCCGAGCTCGTCGGCGAGCGCCTCGTAGCGCTCGATGCGGTCGCGGTGCTTCTGGAGGGCTTCCTTGGCGCGTCCTTCCAGCCGGCGCTTGCCCTCGCGCTCCTTGCGGAGCACGCCGCCCAGCAGTCCGCCCTGGAGGGGAGACCAGGGGAGGATGCCCACGCCATGGAACTGCGCGGAGGGCAACACCTCCAGCTCCACGGTGCGCGCCATCAGGTTGTAGAGCGACTGTTCGCTGACCAGTCCGGTGAAGTTGCGCCGTGCCGCCACGGCCTGGGCCTGGGCGATGTGCCAGCCCGCGAAGTTGCTGCTGCCGACGTAGAGCACCTTGCCCTGCGCCACGGCCACCTCCATGGCCTGCCAGATCTCCTCCCAGGGCGTGGCGCGGTCGATGTGGTGGAACTGATAGAGGTCGACGTAGTCCGTGCGCAGCCGCTTCAAGCTGGCATCCAGCGCGCGGCGGATGTTGAGCGCGGACAGCTTGCCCTCGTTGGGCCAGTCACCCATGGGCGCGTAGAGCTTGGTCGCGAGCACGGTGCGCTCGCGCCGCCGGTCGCCCTTGGCGAACCAGTTGCCGATGACCTCCTCGGTGCGGCCCTTGTTCTCCCCGAAGCCGTAGACGTTGGCGGTGTCGAAGAAGTTGATGCCGTGGCCGAGCGCGGAATCCATGATGGCGTGGGACTCCGGCTCCTCGGCCGTCCAACCGAAGTTCATGGTGCCCAGGCACAGCCGGCTGACGGAGAGCCCCGAGCGGCCCAATTGCGTGTACTTCATGGCGACTCCTCGATGGCCGGAGGCAGGCTCCCTCCACCGAGGACGGCCCGGCCGTTCACCGTCCCGCGGGTGCCGTGCATTCAGGGCATCCGCGGCGCATGGGGGCCAGGGGTTTGCGGTGACGCCCACGCCAGGTGTCGGACAGCCAACCCGGGCGCGTGTCGAGGTGGCGGTGGTGAAACGAAAAAGGGCCACCGCCATGAAGGCGGTGGCCCTTGGGGCCGGCGGAAGACCGTAGGGCTTACGGGTACAGCGCGCG
Organism: Myxococcus sp. CA005; assembly: GCF_006518205.1. Classification (NCBI taxonomy): domain Bacteria; kingdom Pseudomonadati; phylum Myxococcota; class Myxococcia; order Myxococcales; family Myxococcaceae; genus Myxococcus; species Myxococcus sp. CA005. Next base: position 45,166 of record NZ_SRLV01000044.1, read on the forward strand.
GGCGCCGCTGCGGTCGTTGCTGGTCAGCACCAGGTCGCCCGTCTGGGTACCGCTGCACTGCGGGTAGTGCATGACGGAGCTGGCGTCATACGGCGTCAGCGCGCGCCAGGCGTTGTCCTCGTAGCAGCCGGTGCTGGTGAGGCGGGTGTGCTCGTGGCGGAAGCCCAGCACGTGACCCAGCTCGTGGCGAAGCACGCCCTCCAGCGTCCAGGGCGAGATGTTCTGGAAGGACGTGGTCGAGATGAGGACGTTGGCACTGCGGCGGGCGCTGTTGGGGAAGAAGGCGCGCGCCAGGTACTGGGACGTGTTGGTCTGGTTCACGTCGAACACGACGTTGTTGTTGCGGTTGGTGCACTTCGAGTCTTCAGCGCTGACGTGGACGAACTTGACGTTGGCGGCCGCCTCCCACTCCGCCGCGGCGCTCTTCATCGCGTTGACCACGCGCGTGTAGTTGCCGCCGAACTTGGTGCTCACGCAGTACGTGAGGTTGAGGGCCTGGCTGGCGCTCCACTTGATGTCGCGTCCACCGCTGTAATACACGGCCAGCGCGCCCTGCTGCGTTCCAATGCCGCCGACGGACTGCTCGTAGAACTCGCGCAGCTCCGACTCCGTCGGCAGGAAGATGTCACCGTCGACGACGAAGCCGCCGGACTCGGGCTCCTGATACGCGCCGGCGCGGAACTCCTCGAACGAGACCTGCTGCGTATCCTGCGTCTCGGACTCAGGGGCGCCGCACGCGGAGCCAAGGACGGAGATGCCTGCCAGAAGCGCAATGGAGCGAAACTTAGCCATGGTGGACCCTCGGAGCGGATTCTCGGAATTGAAACAAAAAGCGAGAAGAAGACCCCGGCCCCGGGAAAACGGACACACAGGTCCACGCGAATTCTGAAACGGGGCTTGAGTCTCACTGGAAGTGAGAGTGTCTGCTCTGACTCAGGGTGAATCGGCCCGCATCGACGGCGAGCACCGGGGGCGGGTAACCGAAAAGAAATCCCCCGTGAAAAGGCGGTCGATTCACGGAGGTTTCGTTCGACCACGGAAGCAGGGAGGCTCTTCTCCCGCTCACCCGTGAGGCACGGACCCATGAAGTACCTGCTGATGATCTACGAGAACGAGAAGGCCGCCGAGGCGATGTCGGAGGCGGACGTCCAGCGCGTGATGGGGGAGTACGGCACCTTCGAGGTGGCCATCCAGCAGAGCGGGCACTTCATCTCGGGCGAGGAACTGGAGCCCACGACGGCGGCCACCACGGTGCGCATCCGAGACGGCAAGCGACTGACGACCGACGGCCCATTCGCGGAGACGCGGGAGCAACTGGGCGGCTTCTTTCTCGTGGAGGCCAGGGACCTCGACGAGGCGATTGGCATCGCGTCTCGCATTCCCAGCGCGCGCAGCGGCTCCATCGAGGTGCGGCCGGTGCGGGAATTCGCCAGGCCCCAGGACTGACGCCGGCTCCCGCGCGGCATGATGGACACCTCCTCCATTCTCGAACGGGCGCACCGTGAGGATTACGGGCGCATCGTGGCCACGCTCATCCGCGTGCTGGACGGCGACTTCGGCGCGGCGGAGGAGGTGGTGCAGGACGCCTTCGCCGCGGCCTTGAATCAGTGGCCGCGCGAGGGTGTGCCGCGCGAGCCGGCCGGTTGGCTGATGCGTGTCGCGCGCAACAAGGCGGTGGACCGCATGCGGCGGTCCGCTCGCCTGGAGGCGCGCGTGGGCGAGTTGGAGGCGGTGGCGCCATCCGTGGACGACGCCGAATGGCAGACGTTGCCGGACGACTCGCTGCGGTTGCTCTTCACCTGCTGTCACCCCGCCTTGTCACCCGAGGCCCAGGTGGCGCTCGCGCTTCGTTGTCTGTGTGGGTTGACGACGGAGCAGATCGCCCGCGCCTTCATCGTGTCGCCCGCCACGCTGGCCCAGCGGCTGGTGCGCGCGCAGCGGAAGATACGCACCGCGCGCATCCCCTACGTCATCCCGGAGCCCGAGGCGCTGGCGGAGCGCACCGAGGGCGTGCTGCACACGCTCTACCTCGTCTTCTCGGAGGGCTACGCGGCCACGGACGGGCCGGCGTTGCTGCGAGTGGACCTTTGCGAAGAGGCCCTGCGCCTGGCCCGGCTGGCGCGCTCGCTGCTCCCAGGCGACGCGGAGGTGGCGTCCCTGCGGGCGTTGATGCTGCTTCACCACTCCCGCCGCCGGGCACGCGTGGCGGCGGATGGCGGGCTGGTGCTGCTGGACCGGCAGGACCGTTCGCTCTGGGATGGCGCGCAGCGGGACGAAGGACTGGCGGAGCTGGGAGCCGCGCTCGCCATGGGGGCTCGGGGGCCGTACACGGTGCAGGCGGCCATCGCGGCGCTGCATGCCCAGGCTCCGCGCGCCGAGGACACCGACTGGGCGCAGATTGCCGCGCTGTATGCGCGGCTGGTGGTGCTGACGCCGGGGCCCGTGGTGGCGCTCAACCATGCTGCCGCCGTGGCGATGGCCCGCGGCCCCGAGCACGGATTGTCCCTGGTGGATGACCTGGAGGCCTCCGGACGGCTGGCGGACTACCACCTGCTGCCGGCCGCGCGCGCGGACCTGCTCCGGCGTCTGGGGCGCAAGGACGAGGCCGCGAGTGCCTACCGGCGGGCACTGGCAATGGTCCGCACCGCGCCCGAGCGGCGTTTCCTGGAAGCGCGGCTTCTCGAACTGCTGGCGGAGTGAAGGCGCCCACGCTGGCTTCTCGGTGGGAGCGACAGCGCCTGAGTCAGTCCTCTGTCGATGACGAAGGAGGCACCCGTTCGATGGTGGCGAGCCAGGCCTGCGCGCCCTCCGGGTCGGTCTGCTCGTAGTGCGCCTCCTGGATGGACTTCACGCGCCAGCCTTCCCCGAAGGTCGCGTTCAGTGCCTCCGGTGGAACGGCGCGCGGTCCGTCGCGGAAGTACAGCGCATGGTAGTGCCCGCCGGGCCGGAGCACGCTCGCGAGGCTGGCGGCGAACGCGGGCCGGTCTCCAGGCTCGAAGACGTGGAGCAGGGCCGAATCAAGGATGGTGTCGAAGCGCCGGCCCAGCGTGGCCAGCTCCAGGGCGTTGCCCACACGCAGGTCCACGTCGAGCCCGCGCAGAGAGGCCGTCTCGCGTGCTCGCAGGATGGCCGGCTCCATCATGTCCACGCCGCACACCGGCAGGCCCTTGGCCGCCAGAAAGAGGGCGTTCTCCGCGAAGCCGCAGCCCACGTCGAGCACCTCGCCGGAAATCGCGCCGGCCTCCCACAACTGGACGAAGGCCTGTTGGGGCCGTCCGATGTCCCAGGGTGCGCCCAGCAGGTATGCCGAGCGGAAGAACTCGCGCCGGACCGCTGCCCCTTCATGCTCCCGCCGCATGCCGCACCTCGCCTTCCTGTGTTGTGTGAGAGCGATGCCGCGGAATCAGCCAGACCCCGAGCGGCTGGAGCGCGAGCGCCGGCCGGGGCCGCACCACGCAGCCCGGTGCCAGCTCCAGCCGGAACCGCCGTGCCACGCACGCGGTGATGAGCACCGTCTCCATCATCGCCAGCGCCGAGCCGATGCAGAACCGGGGGCCGCCGCCGAACGGGAAGTAGACGTACCGGTGCATGCGTTGGGCGTCCTCGGACAGCCAGCGGTCTGGACGGAAGGACTCGGGGGCGTCGAAGTAGCGCGCGTCGCGGTGGGTGACCCACTGGCTCACCGCCAGCATCGTTCCCGCTGGGACGTGGAACCCGCCGAGCTCACAGTCGCGCAGCGCCTCCCGGCTGGTGATCCACGCCGGTGAGTACAGGCGCATGGCCTCCTTCACCACCGCCTCCGTGTAGCGCAGGCGAGGAAGGTCCTCGGCGCCAGGGAGCCGGCCCCCGAGCACCGTCTCCAGCTCCGCCACCAGCCGGGCCTCGGCCTCCGGGTGCTGGGCCAGCAGGTACCAGGCCCACACGAGCGCGTCCGCCGTCGTCTCGTGCCCGGACATGATCATCGTCGCCAGCTCATCGCGCAGTTGATTCTCGGAGAGGGGGACCGGAGCGGACAGCAGCAGGGCGAGCAGGTCCGTGCGCGACTCCGGTTGCTCCCGATAGCGGCGCACGAGCGTCGCGAGCAGCGTGTTGAGCCGGCCCAGGGCGCGGCGCAGGCGGAGGTTGGTGGGCGTGGGCACCCAGATGGGCGGCCGCAGGGGGCTGTCGGTGTGCCGCATGACAGCGTCCACGGCGTCGGCCACGTGGCGGGCCTCGTCGTCGATGGGCGTGTGGAAGAGGAATCGGCTGACGATGTCGAGCGCCAGCGCGGACACGTCCGCGTGCACGTCCCGCGCGTCGCCCGGGCGCCACGTCTGGAGCATCGTTTCGGTGAGGGCCACCACGGTGTCACCACACGCGGCCACGTGCTTGCGATGGAACGCGGGCTGGACGAGGCGCCGCTTGCGCAGCCAGTCCTCGCCCTCGCTGTTCATCATCGCTTCGGGAAAGCCGCCTTTGTGACGCTTGCCTTGGCCCACTCCGGCGAGCTTCACAAAGTTGCCGTCGCCGTTGACCAGGACGCGTTCAATCAGGTCCGGGTGATTGAGGAGGAAGTTGCGCTTCCCCAGGCGCACCACGTCGCCGTACTCCCTGGCGCAGCGGGTGAGGAACCCCAGCGGGTCCTCGGAGAACTCCACCAGGTTGCCAGCAATGAAGTGGCCCTGGGGCCCCGGCGGAAGGCGCACCTGTGACATGAAAGGGTCCTGGAGGGGGGAACTACCGCTGGCGCAGGTGGAGCGAACCATGCGCTCCACCCACGTCGACCAGCTCTTGAGACCCAACCGTCAGGGCTCAATGCCTGACGGATTTTGACTAGTAATAGATATACGGGGCGGAGAGCTTGTCCGCGCGAGCAAACCGCATCAGCACAGCCAAAGAGTACAGGGCCTTCTTCATGGCGAACTCCTGGTTTGAGGTGGTGGCGTCTTGCTGTCTGCTGACGTCATGGCCAGCGCGGTGAAATGTGGCACAGCCTGAGAAGGCAGTGCAAGTGTCTGTGATTAGTGGAAACCCCTTGCATCCCAGGCTGGCGCGCCGCGCCATCACCGGTAGTGGGTGGCAATCCAGTCGCCTTCAATCTGCTGCACGGAGATGTCCAACTCGTAGATGGCGCGCAGGACGTCGGGGCGCATGATGTCCTCCGGGCGGCCCTGGAACGCGACCTTGCCGTCGCGCATGGCGACGATGTGGTCGGAGTAGCAGGAGGCGAAGTTGATGTCGTGCAGCACCAGCACGAAGCTCTTGCCCAGCGTGTCCGCGGCGTGCCGGAGCCGCTTCATCATGGACACCGCGTGTTTCAGGTCCAGGCCGTTGAGCGGCTCGTCCAGCAGCACGTGGTCCGTGTCCTGGCAGAGCACCATGGCCACGAAGGCGCGCTGACGCTGGCCGCCGGACATCTCATCCAGGAAGCGGTCGGCGAGCGCGCTCAGCCCCATGTGCTCGATGGCCCGCTCCACGTGTTCGCGGTCCTGCACGGTGGGGCGGCCCTTGGTGTGCGGATAGCGGCCGAAGGTCACCAGCTCACGCACCGTCAGCCGGGCGGAGATGTGGTTGTCCTGCCGGAGGATGGCCAGCCGCTTCGCGAGCGTGTCCCCCGGCGTGGTGGTGACGTCCAGCCCGTCCACCCAAACGTTGCCCGATGACATGGGCATCACCCGGCTCATCATGGACAGCAGGGTCGACTTGCCCGCGCCGTTGGGGCCGATGATGGAGGTGACGCCGCCCACGGGCAGGCTCAGGGTGACGCCATCCACCACCAGCGTTTCACCGTAGCGCTTGCTGACGTTCTTCGCCTCGATCATCTCGTGGCCTTTCTCATGAGCATCGCGATGAACACCATCCCGCCGACGAACTCGATGATGACCCGTGGATTGGTGTCCAGGCGGAAGACGCGCTCCAGCATGAACTGCCCGGCGATCAGGGCGATGGCGGCGATGAGCGCGGCGGCGGGGAGGACGAACGCGTGCTGGTACGTCCGCATCACCGCGTAGGCGATGTTGGCCACCAGCAACCCCAGGAACGTCACGGGCCCCACCAGCGCGGTGGACACGGCGACCAGGATGGCCACCAGCGCCAGCACCCATGACACCGTCCGCTGGTAGTCCACGCCCAGGTTGATGGCGGCCTCCCGGCCCAGCACCAGGACGTCACAGGCGCGCAGCAGCCGCAGGCCCAGCACGGAGACCCCCAGCGTCAGCACCGCGGAGAGCAGCAGCAGGTCGTGCTCCGGGTCGTTGAAGCTGGCGAAGAAGCGGTCCTGCAGGAAGATGAACTCGTTGGGTTCGATGACGCGCTGGACGAACGACGACAGGCTCCGGAACAGCACGCCCATCACCACGCCAGTGAGCAGTAGCAGGTGGACGTTGCCCCGGGCCATGCCGAAGAGCCAGCCGTGCAGCATGGCGGAGAAGGCCACCATGATGATGACCTCCGCGCCGAACAGGAACCGGGGGTCCAGCCCCGCCACGGTGGTGGAGCCCAGGAAGAACACCAGGCACGTCTGGATGAGCACGTACAGGTAGTCGAACCCCATGATGGCGGGCGTCAGCACGCGGTTGCCCGTCACCGTCTGGAAGAGCACCGTGGAGACGGCGACGGCGTAGCCCACCAGCAACGCGGTGGCGACCTTCTTCCCGCGGAAGGGCAGCACGAAGTCCCACGGGCCGCTCACGTCGACGAGCATGAACAGGGCCATGAAGGCCACGGCCACGCAGCCCAGCACGAGCAGGGGCCGCAGGGGGCTGACGGGCGGGGCGTTAGCCGGCACGGGCGCCTCGCTTCAGCAGGAGGTACAGGAAGAGCACGCTGCCGATGACGCCGGCGATGGTGCCTCCGGGAATCTCATACGGGTGGCGCACCACGCGGCCCACGATGTCGCAGAGCAGCACGAAGGCCGCGCCGCTCACCGCGACCCAGGGAATGGACCTGCGCGCGTTGTCGCCCATGACCATGCTGACCAGGTTGGGGACAATCAGTCCCAGGAACGGAATCATGCCCACCGTGACGACCACCATCGCGGTGACCAGGGCGACGATGACCAGCCCCAGCGCGACGATGCGCGGGTAGTTCAGCCCCAGGTTGGTGGTGAACGTCTCGCCCATGCCGGCCACGGTGAAGCGGTCCGCGGCAGTGTAGGCGGCGCAGGTGAGGCCCAGCGTCACCCACAGCAGCTCGTAACGGCCGCGAAGCACGGTGGAGAAGTCACCCGTGGTCCACGCGTTGACCGTCTGAAGCAGGTCGTACCGGTAGGCGAAGAAGGTCGTCGCCGAATCGATGATGCCGCCCAGAATCAGGCCCACCACCGGGACGATGAGGGCCGAGCGCAGGGGAATGCGCCGCAGCACCAGCAGGAACAGCGCCGTCCCCGCGAGGGCGAAGACGGTGGCCACCATCATCTTCCCGAGCACCGGAAGGCCAGGCGCCAGCAGGGTGGCGGTCAGCAGGCCCAGGCTGGCGGACTCCGCGGTGCCCGCTGTGGTGGGCTCCACGAAGCGGTTGCGGGCAATCATCTGCATGATGAGGCCCGCGACGCCCAGGGATGTGCCCGCCAGCATGACGGCGAACAGGCGCGGCAGCCGGCTGATGACCAGCACCTGGAGGGCGCGCTCATCCGGCTCGGGAGCGAAGAGGGCGCGCCAGGACACGTCACTGGCGCCAATCAGGAGGCTGACCACCGCCAACGTGACGAGGACGGCGGCGGCGGCGAACGCGCGCTTCACGGTGGGGAGGGACTACTGGGCCTGCGTGTAGGCGCTCGCGACCTGGTCGCGGAGCTGCTTGACGGACTGGATGCCGCCGCCGGTCAGGTAGGTGACGCCGGGGTCCAGGTAGATGACCTGGTTCTTCTGCCAGGCCGTCGTCTGCCGCACCAATTCATTGTCCAGCACCTGCCGGGCATTGCCTTCCTTCTGACCGGTGGCGGCGTCCCGGTCGATGACGAACAGCCAGTCGGGATTCTTCTCCCGGATGAACTCCGCGCTGATGGACTCGCCGTGCAGCGAGGTGCGCAGGCCCTCGACGGCCTCGGGCACGCCGAAGTCACCATGGATGACGCCAAAGCGCGAACCCGGGCCATAGGCGCTCATGCGCCCTCCGGTGACGAGCACGACCAGCCCCTTGCCGCGTGTCGCCGTCATCTGTTGGAGGTCCGCCACCGACTTGCGCAGGTCCTCAATCAGGCCGCGCGCCTTCTCCTCCTTGCCAAAGACGCTGGCTAGCATCTCCGTGTTGGCAATCACCGAGGCGATGAAGTCCTTGCCGCTCATCGGCACGTCGATGGTGGGCGCGATGCGGGAGAGGTTCGAGTACTTCGCGCTGGAGCGGCCCCCGGTGATGATGAGGTCCGGCTTCGCGGCCTGGAGTGCCTCGTAGTCAGGCTCGAACAGGGTGCCCATGCGCGGGTACTTCGCGTCCCGGAACCGGGTCAGGTGCTGGGGGAACATGTCGCCCGCCACGCCGTGGACGTCCACCTCCAGGGCCTGGAGGATGTCCAGCGCCACCAGGTCGAACACCACCACCCGCCGCGGCTTCAGCGGGACGACGGTGGTGCCTTGTCCGTGCGTCACCGTCCGGCCCTCCGGCGCGGCAGCCTCCGCGGCGGGAGTGGACGCGGCGGCGTCCGGGCGCTGGAACCTCACGCCCACCCACAGGACGGCCAGCACGACGACGACGGAAAGCAGGGCGAAGAGCGGAAGGGAACGCCTGTTGGATGGACTCACGGTAGTCGTTGGAAAGGGTGATTTTGATTCTGCGAATCAGTTTCGCATCATAGATGCTTACGTCCGCACCGTCAAAGCCTGGGTGTTTCTTCTGAAGGGAGAGACGGCTGCCCTTGAGTCTGTCTCGCTCCAGGGCGGTCCTTCGCGCCGGGCTTCGGCCACCAGACCGGCTGTTTGAATCCGGCCATTGGGCCGCGCGCTCACGGACGTGAGTCTGTTCGACTTCTTCGCGGAGCGGCTCGGCCGCTGCGTGCATTGGCGCGCTGGTCCGTCATGGAGATGAGGAGGGCGGGGCCGGGCGGATGTCCGTGTTCGCCCGCGCATGCAGGGGCATGAAGAGCGCGCGGGCGCCGTCCGCGAGCACTGGCAGGGCCACCGAAGGCTGGAGGACGGCGCCCAGCCCCGCCTGGAGGTGCAGGAGTCGGTTGAACTGCCGGTGCACGGCGGCGTCCCGGGAGCTGCGCTCCATCATCCGCCGGATGTACCAGTGCAGCACTCCCACGCCGGGCTTCCGCTGGCCGACGGCCTTCGGGTACTGCAGGTCGATGTTCGTGCCCATGAACCAGGGCAGGCGGATGGTGTCGGACAGGCGCTTGCGGAAGCGCTGGGCGAGTCCGTCGAGCGTCGTGGGGAAGCGCCTGGCCTGCTCTTCGATGCAGGCGAGGAGCTGCGCCGCGCCCTGGGCCGCCACCGACATGCCTTGGCCGAAGACAGGGTTGAAGGCACACACGGCGTCACCGAGGATGATCCAGTTCTCCGGGAAGCGCGCGAGGCGTTCATAGTGCCGCCAGCGGCTCTCCTTCACCTTGTGCAGGGTGAGCGGCCCCAACGGCCGGGCCTCCCGCAGGCAGGCGTACAGGTCCGGCTGGGGCAGTGAGCGGGCGAACGCGAGGAAGCCTTCGTCGTCCGCGGGCGCGTGCTCGCCGAAGTACCCATTGAGGGTGACAATCCAGCGGTCCCCCTCTACGCGGGAGATGAAGCCGGCGCGCCAGTTCACGGGCGGACACGGGTACTGCATGAGCACCTTCCAGTCCTCCTGGCGGTGCGCGGGAGGTTCGTAGAGGCGGGTGGTGTACGCGAGGTCCACCCGCACCTGTTCCTCGTCGGGACGTGCATGGCCCAGGGCCTCCAGCCACTGGGGCGCACGCGAGCCCCGGCCCGTGGCATCCACCACCAGCGCGGCCTCCAGCGGTTCCTCCACGCCGGCCTTCTTCAACCGCACGCCGGTGACGCGCTGGTGGGAGGCGTCCGTGAGCAGCCCTTCGACCGAGACGCCGCCGTGAAACTCGACGTTGGGCAGCGCCAGCACCCGGCGCAGCACGTGCCATTCCAGGAAGGGACGCGTACACACCAGCAGGGGAAGGCCTTGGGGGACGCGCGACTTCCAGACGCCGAAGTGGTGCCACGCGACGTCCCGGCTCGAATCGATGAGCGCGGCCCCCTGGTCCTGGAGGTCCTGGAGGAGGCCGGGGAAGAAGCGCTCCAGGAGGCGGTGACCCGCGTCCAGCATCACGTGGACGTGTGTGCCCTGGGGAGCACCTTTGCGCGCCGCGTGCATGCCGGGGAGCGAGTCCCTCTCCAGGATGACGACTTTCTCGAAGTGGTCCGCGAGCGCGCGGGCGCTCAGCAGCCCCGCCATGCTGCCGCCCATGACCACGGCACGTCCAAAGCGATGTCCAGGCACGTCCACGTTTCAGGCCCCCTGCGTTCCATCCGACGTGCCCGCTTCAGAAGAAGGCAAAGCCTTCTCCCGAAACCAGTCGCCGTCAGTGGGGACATTCCATGGCGTGGGTCTGACGTGTGCCGTTGGAATGCGCACGTGCTGCCCAGGCTGGACGTCGACTCAAAGCAGTTCGCAGCCGGGGATGCAGTAACGCACGTTGATGAGCGTGCGCGTGCCCGTGATGTTGGACTGACACGCCGCGTACTGGGTCGCGGGCTGGCCGTTCTGACGCGTGTTTCCGCACTTCGCCGTACAGGCCTGCACGTTCTCGAGCCAGTAGATGAGGTCTCCATTGGGGCAGTGCGGCGGGTAGCCCAGGCCCTGCTCGACGCTGACGGGGGCCTCACCTTCGGGGACGTCCAGGTTGGCCTCTCCGCCACCGCAGGCGATGAGCGACAAGGAGAGACACGCGGTCAGCGAGGCGATGAGACGGGAGGTCTTCATGGCTCGGCTCCTTCCAGGAGTGGAATCCAGGGATGATGCCTCAACCTCGTCATTCGCTGAAAGCACGTGCCGAGTGCTGCCGCGGAGGACAACCGCACCCGCACTTCCCATCGGGAGGTCGGATTTCCTGAAGTGACCTGCCCTCCAGGGCAATGGGCGTTCGCCATCCTGCTTCCCACCGTCCCCCGGTTTCGGACCGGAGAGGAGTGGTGCACATGCGCATTGGAAGTTGGTGTGTTCTCGCGGGGCTGGGGATGCTGGGCTGTGGTGGTGTCGAGGAGGAAGTGAGCGCCGCCACCGAGGAAGCGCGGGTCCAGGCACAAGCCTGTGCTCCCGGGGGCACCGTCTACAAGGTGAAGGACATCCTGCCTCCGGACGCGCCGCTCCCGTCCCCCAACGTGCCGGTGCCCGACTCGCTGACGAACGTGCAGGGCACGCTCTACTTCGGGTCGGACCTCTACGGGGACCGCGCCACCCTGTGGCGCAGTGATGGGACCTCCGTGGGCACCGTGCCCGTGAAGGAGTTCATCGCGCCGGGACCGGGCTACCGGGGACTGAGCGAGTTCACGCCGGTGGGCGCCCGCCTCTTCTTCATGGTGAATGCGTCGCCATTTGGAAGGGAGTTGTGGGTCAGTGATGGGACGGGAGCGGGCACGCGGCTCGTCAAGGACCTCGAGCCGGGGACGGCCAGTTCCTCGCTGTCCTACCTGGGACAGGCAGGGGACGTGCTGACCTTCTTCCGGAACCCCTCCGCGGGAGCCGGGGTGTCGCTGTGGCGCTCCGATGGGACGGAGGCGGGTACGTTCCAGCTCATGGCCTACGGACCGGACCAGGAGGTGTCGTCACGGCCACTGGAGGTGGCGGGGGCGCGCTTGTTCACCATGAGCAGCACGGGGGCGGGCACCTGGCTGTGGCGGACGGATGGAACGGCCGCGGGAACCAGGCGGGTCAAACGTCTGGACGCGGAGCGGATCTATATCTCCGGCTGGGAGCACACCGAGACGGGCGTGGGGGTCTTCACCTTCTGGGACTCGGGGGCCATCACCGAGGTCTGGAAGACGGACGGGACTCCGGGCGGCACCGTGCGCCTGGAGTCCTTCGGTGGCGATGTCCGGCTGCTGGGGGCCCTGGGTGGGCACGTCTATCTGTCGTCCGTGGTCGGGGGAGGGACATCCTTGAGGGTGTCGAGGGTGTCGCTCGCGGGCGGTGGCAAGGAGACGGTGACCACGCTGCCCAACCGCTACGCGGGCCAGCCCGGCGCGTGGCCCTTCGCGCAGATGGCGGTGCGCGCGGGCGGGAAGCTCTATCTGTCCGTGGGCATCGGCACGCCCGGGCCCGCGCCTCGTGAGGTGAGCCTCTGGGTGACGGATGGCACGGCGGCCGGGACGCGGGAGCTCAGCCGGGGCCTGTCGACGTCCGATGAGTGGGCCTCGCCGCTCTTCGACACCGGCGCCGGGACGCTGCTCTTCAGCACGAATGAGGGCGGCACGGGTCTGGAGCCCTGGGTGACGGACGGCACGCCCGAGCGGACAGGTCTCGTCGCGGACCTCAGTCCCCTGGGCGGCTCCTCACCCGAGGACTTCACCCGCGTGGGCAGCACCGTGTTCTTCCGCGCCTACTCCAACGCCTGGGGTGACGCGCTGTGGGCCATGCCGACCAACGTGGCATGCCCCACCCAGGAGCTCCTCGCGCGCTGACGCGCCGTGACGGCGTGAGACGGTGGATGGCGGCGTGCGTCCGAGCCTGCCTGGAGCAAGGCTCGACGCACGCGGTCGTCGCCGGTGTCGGGAAAGTCCCAGTTGTGACATGAAATGCAACAACCAGGAATCCAGACATCGATGATGGGGATGGCTCTTGTCAGGAAATACGGGAGGATCCAAACGAGAATCCTGTCGTTTCGCGCCTCGTCGTGCTGGTGCGGAATGGCTGCATTCACAGATGGGTTGCTGTGGTTTGACCGGTAGCCGTGATTGGATTATCTCTTCGTGCGCTGCTTTTTGTCGCAGCCATGAAGCCTGTCGTCCATGCTGATGGTCTGAAACGGCAGGGCCTCGCTGAGCCGTGCGAGAGGCCCGGGTCCGGAGCCGCTCCTCTCGTCGTCCCGCAGCCCACCTCCACAAGGAAGGTCGCCTGTGAACAGTCCCATCCTGATTCTGGGTTTGCTCGTGGCCAGCGCAGACCCGAGTCATGCCGCGAACTCCTCGCGTGAAAGGTCGGCCACGGTGAACTCCGCCAGCACCAGTGCCTCGAGGGACCGTGTCTCCATGCAGGCCAATGGTGCGAGCCTGGTGGTCGAACTCAAGACGGTGCGTGACGTCAGCGCGGTGGTCGTCACCGAGTCGTCTCCGGTGGCGTTCTGGCCCTTCCAGAAGAACGACGTCATCGTGCGCATCAACACGAAGCAGATCTCCCGCCCGTCGGACATCCTCTTCGTCTGGCGCACCGGAGCGCCCTCGTCCTTCGAGTTCGAGGTCCTCCGAGGCGGAACGCGTCTGGTGTTCACTGGCACGGCGGCGGAGTTCCCGGGGCTGGCCCTGCCTCCCACGCCGGAGCCGCCCCCGCCGCCTCCGCCCCCGACGCCCTGAGTCCCCGGCACCGCCCGTCTCCAACCCGTCGCGAGGCCCCGGTACGCCGGAGGCCCGCGTTCGCCGTTCGGGGCGTCTGGTAAAGTCATTCCACTCATGGCGACAGTGGGGTGTTTGTTTTTGTCGGGATGCGTCTTGATATGTCGTGAGAAGGCTATGGACAATCAAGACGCCCGGACAGGTGAGGCGTGAAGACCTGGACGGGTCGCAGACAAAAACAACACCCCCGGAGGTACGCATGGACGACTCGAAGAAGGGTTCTCGTCGTACGATTCGCGCACTCGCCTCACCGGCTGCCCTGACGGTGCTCTTCGGAGCCTTCGCCAGCAACGCCGCGACCCTGAAGCCCGTGGTGAATGACACCATTGGCGTCAGCAACGTCAGCTTCCCGACGACCGAGGTCCAGCAGCAACAGCAGCAGCAACAGCAACAGGTCGTGAAGCCTGGCACCATGGCCAGCGGCAAGCCGGTGATGCTCCAGTCGCTCGTCGCGGACCTGGGCCTCGCATAGCTCCACCGAAGTCTGTTGTCAGCGCTGCCTTCCTGTTGGGAGGCAGCGCTTCTCCGGGGGCATTCAATTCATGGGAGCGCTCCCGGCGCGCGATGACGCACAGCCTTGTCGGTTCAGCCCAGCACATGGAGGTTCTGGCCCATGGAAACGCCCTTGACGCAGCGGCCCGGTGACACCCCCCAGGAGGCCCGCGACAGCTCGCGACCGGACCTTCATCTCGTCTTCCCTCCGCAGTGGTCTCCGCTCCAGCCCTTCCTGAGCACCCCGTCGCTCAAGGCCTACCTGGAGCAGAAGGGCCACCGCGTTCACCAGGACGACTGGAACGTCGTCTTCTATCGCTGGTTCATCAGCCGGGCGCGCCTGCCCCTGGCGCGGGCGCGGCTGGAGCGCTTCATCGCGGCGCTGACGGATGAGCACCGCCTCTACCGCGCCCGGTGCCTGCAGGCGCTGGCGACGCTGGAGGAGTATGAGCAGCTCATCGTCCAGGTGGAGGGGCTGCGCACCGGCGATACCTACGGCACGATGGAGAGCTTCAAGGACAGCGTGGACGCGCTCAAGGCGCTGCTCGCGGCGTTTTCCGCGGCGGAGCCCGTCATCGAGGTGGGGACGACGTCACTCCAGGATGGCGACGTCCTGGGCTCCATTCCGTCACTGCTCGCCTTCATCGACAACCGCAACGCCAACCCCTTCATCGCGTTCTTCGAGGAGCAGGTCGCGGGCGTCAAGCAACTGCCTCGCTACTTCGGCGTGTCCATCATCGGCACCGAGCAGATTGTCGCGGGACTCACGCTCTGCCGTGTGCTGAAGCAGCGCCATCCGGACGTCCCGGTGCTGGTGGGGGGCAGCGTGTTCTCCCGCCTGGTGGAGAAGGAAAGCACGTGGGTCACCCAGTTGTTCGGCAGGTGCTTCGACTTCATCTGCCGGTACGAGGGCGAGCGCCCGTTGGACCGCTTTCTGTCCGTGGAAGACCCACGGGGAGACCGCCCGCCCAACTTCGCCTTCATGGAGGGTGAGGACCTGGTGCTGACGCCGCTGGGGGACTCACTGCCGATGAGCGAGGTCCCCACGCCGGATTTCGGGGGGCTGCCGCTGGACGAGTACCTGTCCCCCGAGATTGTCCTGCCGCTGTTGACGACGCGCGGCTGCTACTGGGGGAAGTGCGCGTTCTGCTACCACGGCATGATTTACGGCGACCGTTACCGCATGCGCGCGCCCGAGATGATTGCCAAGGATTTGGAGGTGCTCAACGCGCGCCATGGCGTCCGGCACTTCGCGTTCAACGACGAGGCGCTGCCGCCCAAGCTCTTCCGCATGTTGCCGCCCGCCGTCCCCAAGGGGCGCTACTTCTTCACCGCGCTCTACAAGTTCGAGAAGTACTTCACGCGGGAGGACTTCCAGAACATGCACGACATCGGCTTCCGCTCGCTCTACATCGGGCTGGAGACGGCGTCCGAGCGCGTGCAGCGCCACATGCGCAAGAACAACACGCAGAAGGTGATGGTGGACAACCTCCAGTTCGCGCACGACGCGGGCATCTGGAGCCATACCTTCAACTTCTTCGGCTTCCCGACGGAGACAGAGGACGAGGCGGAGGAGACCGTCCAGTTCCTGCTGGGGCATTCGGACATCCTGCACTCGGAGGGAACGGGGACCTTCGTCTTCGAACACAACGCGCCCATTCACCTGTCACCCGAGCAGTTCGGCGTGAAGGCCTTCAAGCCGCGCACGGACACCGTGCTGGACCTCTTCTATGAATACGAGCCCGCCACGGGACTGGACGCGGCTGGCGCGCAGGCCGTGCTGGAGCGCTACAACCGCCTCAAGCGCGAGCGGAAGGTCTACCAGCACGGGCACTGGGTGGACCGGGAGCACCTGCTGCTGCTGCTCAGCCGCTACGGGCGGGACGCACTGAAGAAGGCCTTCGCCGAGGTCGAGGATTCGGACCGGGGCTATTCCGCGGCGGAGCTGCTGCGGGGCTATGCGTTCGACACGCCCGAGGGCAAGCGTCACTTCGTGGTGAACCGGCGGTTGCGCCGGGTGTGCATCACCAACGAGGACGCGGTGCGCATCGTCGGGTGGCTCCAGTTCGGCGCCAAGGTGGAGGACCTGCTCACCGCCTATCCCGCGCTGTCGGCCGCACTGGACCCGGTGCCCGAGGACGTGGAGGAGCTGACAGCGCTGCGCGAAGCGTCATGAGGCCGGACGTCCGTGTCCCTCGCTCCTGGAGACCCCGGGCGCGAGGGACAGCGCCCCGTCATCGCTTCTGGATGGCGATGATGGGGTCCACGCGGGAGGCGCGGCGCGCGGGCAGCCAGGTGGCCAGCAGCGCCACGCCGCCCAGCAACACGGCGAACACGCCGAAGGTCAGTGGGTCCGTCCCGCTGACGCCGTACAGCAGGCTTTCCATGTAGCGGGACAGTCCGAAGGCGGCGACGAGCCCCACGCCGATTCCCAATCCCGCCATCTTCATGCCCTGGTCCATGACCAGCCGCACCACCCGGCCCGGAGGCGCCCCAAGCGCCATGCGGATGCCAATCTCCTGGGTGCGTTGCGAGACGAGGTAGGAGATGACGCCGTAGAGGCCCGCGGTGGCCAGCACCAGGGCGATGAGCGCGAACGCGCCCAGGAGCGTGAGGCTGAGGCGCCGCCCCGCCACGGACTGCTGGATGATCTCCTCCATGGTCATGATGTTGTAGAGCGGCTGCTCGGAGTCCACGGCGCGCACCGCGCCGCGCAGCGTGGCCGCCACGCTAGCGGGCGCCGTGCGTGTCTTGAGCACCAGCGTCACCGCTTGGAAGTACCAGAGCGTGGAGCGCGGATGGTTGTAGGGGAGGTGGACCTCGGGGAGGGGCTGCTGGTCCAGGCCCGCCTGCCGCACGTCTCCCACCACGCCGATGATTTCCACGGGCTGGCCCCCGATGAGCAGCCGGCGTCCCACGGCCTCGCTTCCCGCGAAGTGCCGGCGGGCGAGGGCCTGGTTGACGATGACGACCTGCTCGGCGCTCCGGCCGTCGTCCTCGGTGAAGTCGCGGCCGGCCAGCAACGGTATCCCCAGCGACTTGAACAGGTCCGGGCTGGTCGTCCTGAACTCCGCGAACAGCGTCTTGCCTGGCTCCGCCGGCAGCTCTCCCTCCACGGCGTAGTCCCCGCTGGTCCACGCCGTCTGGATGGGTAGGAGGGAGATGAGCGCCGCGGACTCCACGCCCGGGAGCGTCCGGGCCTTCTCCAGGATGGGCTGGAAGAGGCGCTCGACGACCTCCTCCCGGGGGTACTGGTTCGGGGTGATGGGCAGGTGGGCGGTGAGGACGTGGCGCGGCTCCAGCCCGGGCTCGGTGCCCAGCAACGTCACGAAGCCTCGCAGCAGCAGCCCCGCTCCGACGAGCAGCACCAACGACAGGGCCACCTCCGTCACGACGAGCGCGCCGCGAAAGTAGTGGTGCGCGCGCGACGGAGACTGCTTGGCCCCTGGCTCGGCGAGGCTGGCGCGCAGCGGCGTGCGCGTGGCCTGGAGCGCCGGTGTCAGGCCGAAGGTGAGCGCGCTTCCCACGGATATCAGCAGGAGGAAGCCGAGGACCCGCCCATTGAGGGGAAGGTCCCCGGTGAGTGGGAAGGACGCCCGGACCAGGTTGCCCATGGTGTTCACACCCCAGGCGCCCAGGAGCACGCCCAGCAGCGCGCCCAGCAGCGACAGCAGCAGGCTCTCCACCAGGAGCTGCCTCACGATGTGGCCCCGGCTCGCGCCCAGTGCGAAGCGGACGGCAATCTCCTGCTGCCGCGTGGCGGTCCGGGCGAGCAGCAGGTTGGCCACGTTGGCGCATGCGATGAGCAGCACCAGCAGCACCGCGCCCTGCAGGAGCAGCAGCGTGGGCCGCACGTTGCCCGTCACCGTCTCCGCCAGGGACACCGCCGCGGCGCTCCGCCCGGCTTGCTGCGCGGGGTGCGCTTCCTCGATGCGGCGCGCCACTTCCTTCAGCTCCGCGGCGAGCGTCTGGGGCGGGACCCCCGGGCGCAGCCGACCGAGGACACTCAGGAAGTGCGAGCCCCGGTTGTCCACCCGGTCAGCGGAGGGGACGAAGGGGATGAAGACCTCCATCCGGGCCCCCGCGGGAAAGCCCACCGCCGTGGGCAGGATGCCCACCACGGTGTGCGGCTGTCCGTCCAGCGTCAGCGTGCGTCCGACGAGGCCCGGGTCGGCTCCGAAGCGGCGTTGCCACAGGCCCTCTCCGATGACGACGACGGGCGCGGCCCCGGGCTGGTCATCTCCGGGCGCGAAGCCGGGGCCCAGCTTGGGCGAAGTGCCCAGGAGCTGGAAGAGGTTGGCCGTGGCCGCTACCACGCTCACCCGCTCCGCGCCCTCGGGCGTCATCAGGTTGCGGCCCTGGAACTCGTAGGCGGCCACGCCTTCCAGCGAGGGGAGCTGGGTGGACCAGTCCTGGTAATTGGGCCATGACACCGAGCCCAGCCACGTCGGGTCCCGCGCTGGTGTCGTCTCGAAGAGGCGAACGAGCTGCCCTGGCTCGTGGTAGGGCAGCGGGCGGAGCAGCACCGCATCCACCACGCTGAAGATGGCCGCGTTGGCGCCAATCCCAAATGCCAGACACAGCACGGCCACCAGCGTGAAGACCGGGTCCTTCCGGAGCATCCGCACCGCGAACTTGAAGTCGCTCGCGATGTCCCCCACTCCGTCGGCGATACGGGCCATGTCCACCTCGCGCGGGTAAGCCTAGCAAAAACAGCTCACCCGGCAATGAACCCAGGCCCGGAGGTGACGGTGGTCAGGCCTTGGAGGGGATGGGCGCGTCCCGCGCAATCAACCCTTCCTTCTTCAGTGCCTCCCAGAAGGCGTCTGGAATCGCGACCGTCATGGACTGCACGTTCGCCTTCACCTGTTCGGGCGTGCGCGCTCCAGGAATGACGGAGGAGACGACGGAAGGCGCGGCGGCGAACTGGAGCGCGGCCGTGCGCAGGTCGATGCCGTGCTTCGCGGCAATCGCGCTCATGCGGGCGCGCTTCTCCTGCACGCCGGGCGGAATGGTGCCGTCGTAGAGGTAGCGGTTGCGTCCGGCGAGGTAGCCGGCGTCGAGCGGCGAGCCCACCACCACGGAGATGCCGCGCTTCTCCAGCGCGGGGAACGTCTTGCTCAGGGCCTCCTCGTGGTTCGTCAGCGAGTACTGCGTGGCCAGCAGGAAGATGTCCGGGTCGCTGACCTCGAGGGCGCGCAGCGCGGGCTCCGCTCGGTTGACGCCGAAGCCCCAGGCCTTGATGAGGCCTTCCTCGCGCATCTTCGTCAGCTCGGGGATGGCGCCCTTGATGGCCTGGTCGAAGTACTCCGTCCACTTGTCGCCCATGTCCTGGTTGTCCGGCGACAGGTCGTGGATGAACACGATGTCGATGCGCGACACGCCGAGCCGCTGCAGGCTGTCCTCGACGGAGCGGCGCACCCCGGCGGCCGAATAGTCGTATTGGTAGTTGAAGGGGGAGGCGTCGCTCCACAGCAGCTTCGGCGGCGGCGCGTCCGCGGCGGTGAGGATGCGGCCCACCTTCGTGGACAGCACGTACTCGTTCGCGTCGCGGGTGTGCAGGAAGCGGCCGAAGCGGCGTTCACTCAGGCCCAGGCCGTACCAGGGCGACGTGTCGAAGTAGCGCACGCCGGCGGCCCAGGCGGCCTCCAGGGTGGCCTGCGCCTGCGCGTCGCTGGTGGACGCGAAGCCATTGCCAATGGCCACGCCGCCCAGGCCAATGCGGGTGGTGGGCCGGAACTTGTTGCCCGGCGCGTTGGTGGGAACGGACCGGGTGGCGTGCTTGCCCTTCGTCGGCATCACCGTGCCTTCGCCCGCGGCGCAGGCGAGCAGGGGCGCGGCGGCGAACGCGGCGGCCCCGGTGGCGGCGGCGGAAAGGAATTGGCGTCGAGTCCGCATGTCTTCCTTCAGGAAGTCCGGGCCGGGCGGGCTCGCGGGTGCGCGCATCCGGAAAGGTGAAGGAAGGACCGTGTCGGTGACACCGTGGTGTGTCAATCGGATGGCGCCGCGATTCGCCGGGCGCTCATCACCTGACTGTGAAGCCCCCAGTCCCGAGCACGGGGCGTAGGGGCTTCACGGGGCGCGTCACCTCAGTGGGGAGCGATGCCCTGCTTCTCGCTGGGCGTCTCCGTGTAGATGGACTTGAACATCGAGGCCAGCCCATTGACGGTGGAGCCGAAAGCCTCCACGCCCGCCTGTTTGTAGTTGCCCTTCTTGGCGCTTTCGAAGGCGTCCCGGCCGAAGTTCAGGGCCTCGCGCTGGTGGGCGTTGACCTCGCTGCGTTCCCCCGTCTCCACCTTCTTCACGTTGTCGATGACGCTGGCCTGGGAGCGCGAAGAGATGCCGATGTTGTGCCGGTCGAGAATCTGGTTCACGCCGCCGACCGCGTGGGCGTAGTCGCTCTGCTTGCCCTGCGTGGTCTGGTCGATCTGCTGCCGCATCGGATTCTGGAACGTGTGGTTCTGCTTGACCTTGAACATGGCGTTTCCCCCGTGGGCCTTCGCGGCCCCGCGATGTGTTTCTTGAAATGATTGTCGGGGTATGTGGGCGAAAGTTTCCTGTGCGCGCTTTTCCTCACACAAGAGCGCCAGTCTGCGGCTTGTGTGCGAGGGTGGCCGCAGGCGTTGGAAGAAGTCAGGCAGGCTGGTTTGGCGGCTGCCCTTGTGGACGCCGGGTGCTTCAGGGGCCGCCCTTGGATGGCGCGCGCTGAGGTGAGCCCTCCGCCGCGGCGCCATGCTTCACGGGACATGTCCTGGGGAAGGTTCCCAAGGATTCGACGGCGTAGCCATCCGGGTAGCTGCGGATGTTCGCGCGCTGCCGGGCGTAGGCGGGCTCCTTCTTTGGAGACAGGGCGTAGCGGACGAACGTGCCGCGCGCCTTGAGCGCCAGACGGAACACCTTGCGGCTGAGGCTGGACGGGTGGGGGTAGTGGAACGCGTCCAGCAGGGCGTCCTCCATCAGCGTGCGCGCGAAGAGGGTGACCAGCCGCTTGGGCGCGAGGTTCGTCGGCGGGAAGGTGGTGAGCAGCTCCAGGGTGGCGTCCGCGACGGCCTTGCTGCGCGCGTCGAAGGCGAAGTGCGTGGCTTCGTAGCCATCCATGAGCGAGGTGAAGGCCTCGTAGGTCTCCGGGATGTCCTGGATGCCCATGTGGCGGCCGACGGCGCGGTAGTAGTTCGTCCAGCCCGTCACTTCATGCGGCGTGAAGGGCCGCCAGCCGAAGTCCGCAATCCAGCGCACCGGCATCACCACGAAGGTGGAGAGCACGTAGCGCATGTCATCGTTGGAGATGTCATAGGCGCCGTGCATCTGATTCATGCGCCGGAAGGCGCTCCGGCCTTCCTGGCTGGCCATGCCGTGCTCCAGGATGGTGTCCAGGATGAGCACGGTGTCGTCGTAGCGCTTCTGGGTGCGCTGGGTGAACTCGTCCGTGTCGTGCAGGAGGACGCCGATGCTGGGCACCGCGTAGGTGCGGAACAGCGCGAAGCTGAGCGCCTGTTCGACGTCCCAGGGGAACTCCCGGGTGGCGAGGATGCGGACGATGTCTTCGTGTTGGGTCTGGGCGTCGAGGCGGTCCGTGAGGTCGCGCAGCGCGAAGCGGTTCATCCATCGCTCCTCTGTGAATGCGAACGCGGAGTCTAGCCCAGACAGGGCCTGCCGCGCCCGCTGGCGCCGCGTCGGGTCCTTGCCCGCATGGTTGCTGACGCTCGCGCCCGGGTTGGCACCTTTCCGGCGGCGTCCGTCCCGGGCGCCGGACCAAGGAGCAGCGCGCATGAACCTGGACCCTTCCACGCAGAAGTTCGTCTCGGACCTGGCGGCCTCGAACAGCCCGCCGCTGTACACCCTGACGCCAGAGCAGGCACGGGAAGTCCTCCTCGAGGCGCAGTCGATTCCAGTGCCCATGCCAGACGCGGACGTGGAGGAGCGCAAGCTGCCCGTGGGGCCCAGGGGCTCCGTCCGGACGCTGCTCTTCCGGCCGAAGGGGAGCAAGGAGCGCCTGCCGGTGCTGATGTTCGTCCACGGCGCGGGCTGGGTGATGGGAGATGCCAGGACGCACGAGCGGCTGGTGCGGGAGCTGGTCAAGGGGGCGAATGTCGCAGCGGTGTTCGTGGACTATGGCCGCTCGCCTGAGAACAAGTTCCCCGTGGCCATCGAAGAGGCCTATGCCGCGACGAAGTACGTGGCGGAGCACCCGGACGAATTCAACGTGGATGCCCGCCGCATGGCGCTGGTGGGAGACAGCGTCGGAGGGAACATGGCGACCGTCGTCAGTATGCTCGCGAAGGAGCGCGGGGGGCCGTCCATCCGCTTCCAGGTGCTCTTCTATCCCGTCACCGACGCCAACTTCGACAACGGCTCCTACCAGGAGTTCGCGGAGGGGCCGTGGCTGACGCGCAAGGCGATGAAGTGGTTCTGGGATGCCTATCTTCCGGAGGCCGGCAAGCGCGTGGACCCACATGTTTCCCCGCTGCGGGCGTCACTGGACCAGCTCAACGGCTTGCCCCCCGCGCTGGTCATCACCGACGAGAACGACGTGCTGCGTGACGAGGGCGAGGCCTACGCGGCGAAGCTCTCCGAGGCGGGTGTCAACGTCACTCAGGTCCGCTTCCTGGGGACGCATCACGACTTCGTCATGCTCAACGCGCTGGCGCAGACGCCGGCGGCGCGAGGCGCCATCGCGCTGACCACCACCAAGCTGCGCGAGTGGCTGCACGCGAACTGAGCCAGCCTTTCATTTCTGAGAGCCGGCCGGGGAGACTGGCGCGCGCATGACGGGCGCCGGCTCTCCAAGGCAATGGCTGCATGACGACTGCCTCTCAATCTTGGCGGCCCCCGCTGCGTTGGAGGTCGCCATGAAGCGTCTGTCTCTCAAGTCCTCATTCGCTGTTGCCAGTTGCGTGAGTGGTATTGCCGCGCTGGCGTTCACGGTCGCTCCCTCGGCGGCGTTCGCGCAGGTTCCCCCACCCGAGTTCAGCCTGGTCGAGTGCACGCAGGGAAACCAGAGCCAGAACTATGCGCCGGCCATCACGCTCTTCGCCCGCCTGGTGAGTGTGACGGGCTCGGGGCAGTTCTCGTCCTGTCTGGATGAGACGAACCCCGGGATTGCCTTTGGTTCGTTCACCATCACCGGGAATGGCGCGGCGAGCTGTCTGATGGCGAGCGTGCCCACCCAGAACACCGTGACCTGGAATGACGGCTCGCAGAGCGTCATCGAGTTCATCGATGGGGTGGATGTGCGGCCGGTGGGGATGACGATGGTGACGCTGCTGGGCCGGGTCTCCAGCGGCCGGTATGAGAACGCGCTCGCCATCAAGACGCTGGACGTGTCGTCCGTGCCCGGGGTGACCCAGTGCGTCCTCGGCGGCGTGCGCTCCGCCACGAAGAACGTCTCGCTGTCCCTGCTGCGGCTGTTCTAATCGCTGTCTTCGGTATTTGATTCGCTGGGGCCTGAGGGCGTGGCCCCAGCCGGGGCGAACCGTGGCTGTCAGGAAGGCGCTGCCCGCGGGGCCGCAGGTCCTCAATGTGGACAGCAGGGCCGTGCTGCTCACGTGCTGAAGGCGCGGGCTCCGCGCCGGCTCCCCCTCAGGGCCTCAGTCGTAGGAGGAATCCATCCCGAGGGCGAGGGTAGGGCGTGCCTTCTGGAAGCGAGCGCGCCAACGCGCCCGCCGCGACCGTGTAGCCGCTCGAATCCACCGCCACCGTGCGCGCCAGGGTGGGGCTTGGACTGGTGAAGCTGCGCACCCAGAGCGAAGCGCCGTCCTCCGGATGGAGCCGGGCCACGTAGAGGCCCGCGGGCACGTCGCCGTCGCCCAAATCCAGCCCGCCATCATGCGAGCCCGCCAGGGTGAGCTGCTCGGCATCATCCGTGGCCAGCGCGGTGGCGGTGGCCGCGAAGGAGCGCGCCCAGCGTTCCTTGCCATGGGTATCAAAGACAGTCACGAATCCCTGATAGCCGCTGGAGGTATGAGGCTTCCCCTGGAAGTAGAAGCGCCCGGAGAAGTTCCCACCGACGAAGACGCGGTCGGGGCCCACCGCCAGGGCATTGGCGGTGCCCTCGGTGCCACGCAAGTCCCGGCTCCAGGCGTGTTCGCCGCCTGAAGACAGCTTCAGCACGAAAGGCGTGCGCTGCCGCACCGTGACGAGCGCCGGCCCGCCAAAGCAGACGGAACCCGCATAGGCCCCCGCGATGTGCACGCCGCCAAAGACATCCACCGCTACGGCCCGGGCCGTCACCAGGCCTTCGCTCCCCGCGGCCCAGGTGCGGCTCCAGCGCGTCTGGCCGCTGGCGTCCAGGCTCACCGCGAAGGCGGAGCGCTGGCCCTGTGGGGATTCCCTCACGCCGTCGCCGAAGTCGCGTTGGCCCTGGAAGTCTCCCACCAGCACCACGCCGCCAGTGCCGTCCGGCGCGAGCGCATTGACGGTGAGCGCACCCGTGCCGCCGAAGTTCCGCACGCGCTCCAGCGCGCCCTGAGGCGACAGCCGGGCCAGGAAGGCTCCGGGCGGGATTTTCACCGCGCCCTGCGCGAAGCCTGCGGACAGGCCGCCCAGCCACGCGTTGCCTTCGCCATCCACGGTGAGCCCGCCCACGTGCGCGCGCGCGGTGTCTGCCTCCGGTGTCAGCCCATGCGCCCAGCGCAGGGTGCCTTCCGAAGAGAAGCGCGCCACCAGCAGGTGAGGCGCTCTTGATACGTGGTTGAAAGGCAGGGGGCCTCCCCCAAGGTCCAGAGGCTCACGGTAGGTCGCCGCGACGAGGACGTCCCCGTCGGGAGCCACCACGGCATGTGGCGCTTCGCTGTCCCCCAGCACCAGCGGACGCGTCCACGCCAGGACCCCCTCGCCCTCACCTGCAGCCGACCCCGCCACCTCCAAGCCCGGGGCGCGGGCTGCCGCGTGCGCCCTCTCCCCGCACCCCACGAGGAGAAGCCCGAACGCCAGCACCCCGATTGCCCATCGCCGCCGCCCCACCATCCC